>NZ_JANZKW010000003.1:300000-476283 GCF_027257935.1 Chitinimonas sp. BJYL2
CTGCCGGCGCATGCCGCTGACCATGCCGGCTGGTGCGTGCTTGGCGGGCCGATGAGTGCCAACGATGCGCTGCCTTACTACCCGCTACTGTTTGCGCGGCTACGTGAAGCGGTGGACTTGCGTATTCCCTTGATTGGCCACTGCCTGGGCGGGCAGATCATCAGCCGCGTGCTGGGCGGTACCGTCAGTGCCTCTGAAAACGTGGAGATAGGCTGGAGTGATTTGCGGGTTGAGGCGGGCGGTAACGCCTGGCTGGCCGGCGCGGCGGCTGCACGTTTTTTCCAGTGGCATGGCGAGAGCTTCTCGATCCCGCTTGGCGCGCAGCGCATCATGACCGGCGATTACTGCGCCAATCAGGCATTCGTGTATGACGATATTCACCTCGGCATGCAGTTCCATTGCGAAGTTACCGAAGACAAGGTGCGTCGTTGGCTGGTACTGGGGCATGACGAACTGATTCACAGTACCTCGCCCGCAGTGCAGCAGGCGGGTGCCCTGTTGCCGGATCTGCCGGCCAGCGTTGCGCTCAGTCAGCAGATGGCCAGCGCCCTCTACGCGCGCTGGTGGCAGGGTGTGCAGGTGCGCTCAGTTGAGCGTGGTCATGCCGCCGCTCAGGCGTAGTTTGGTGATCAGACTATTTGCGGCGAGCCGGTTTTCTGCTGCAGTACGCGCAGGTAGTCACTGAGCCACTCGTACTGGACGGCACTGCTGCCGTGATGGCTCCGCAGCCAGTTGGCGAGCAGGCATTCCATATCCTTGGGGCCGTACACAGTCTTTCTATAAGTACGTGAGTGCTTCCCTGATAAATCAGTAGCTTGTCCTTTTCTGGCGAGTGCGGGTGGTGTGCCTTAATGTGCGCTTGGTCAATGGCATAGACCGTTACCTATTCGCTCGAACAGGATAGTTCCAGTGAATACCACCAGACTTGGCAACTCCCGTAGCTAAGCGCGTTGGCGTACGGACATCAGCTCTCCAATTCTCCAAGGTTCATGCGTTCTGATCCCAGAACCCTGCAATTTTTTCCAGTCGCAGGATTTACTCAGAGGTCACCATGAACAAACACAGCGAATCCAACACCCATCACGGCGCCAGCAAAACCGATGGCATCGATCCGAAAACTGGCGAACACAAAGCCATACCCAACCCTAACCCGTATGAGCCGGCATCGGTGCCCGGGCCGAAGCAGCCGCTAACGGAACCGACCGATACCCCGCCGATTAAAGGACCGGTGAAAGATGAGTCGACCACCGACGCCGTACACCAGGAAACGGCCCGTACAACGCGCGCCGTCAAACAGGGAACCGAACAATTCCTCGGGTATTCGCAATTGATCACCCTGGCAACCAGTGACGTGATTCAGCGGTACTTCACGACCATTGAACGCAACACACAGCGCTATTGCTACGCGATCAATGCCTATCTGGATGCATTCCGGGACGAGCTTACCCATCTTGGACATGATGACGAGGACGACCAGGATGCCGCACGTCGCTCATCGGCTATGCCTTATGCGCAACGCGCAAGGGCAGACAGCGGGCGTAGCGATACCCGCTCGCAGAACTCGCGCACCTAGGTATTGCCGTCTTTTCCTGGCCGCTCTGATACCGATGCGGCAATAAGGTTAGGCCCTGCCATCTACTCGTCATCCAACCAGGAGGCCGGTAGTTTGCGGGGCCTTTTCATGTCCTGCCGTACCGCTATCTCGCAGCAGGCGGGGCAGGTGGGGCCCAGGGCTGCGCAGGGTTCGTTAGCGTACCGACAGTGGCTTTAATCAGGCCGATTGTCGACGCGTCGTACCCATCCTGACGTGCCGCATCCCGCGGCAGCAGGAATCGCTGAGAGGTCATGAATATGTCTACCCAAAAGAACACCCCCACCGAAGCAGGCAAGACCGCTGCCCCGAGCACCAAGTCGGATTCAAAAACCGATTCAGCCAAACAGTCGTCCAGTAGCGCCAAGACGAGTCCCAAGCCTGCTACCAATCAACAGGCCAAGTAGTGTTGTTCCCCGTTATGCCCCGGTGTAACGGGGGCCGCTCGCCCGCTTGCAAGCTGCGTCTCCGGTTGCAGGCCCACCTAGGAGGTGATCATGAACAAACCCGGTGAATTAAGTGTGCCTTACACGATGACCGATACCCTGAATGCAGCACAACTGACCGCCAGCACCATGTCATGGGGGGCAATACTGGCAGGCGCTGCGGCTGCCGCGGCCTTGTCCTTGATTTTGCTGCTGCTGGGCGTGGGCCTTGGCTTGTCGTCGGTTTCTCCCTGGGTAAATCGCGGCGTAAGCGCAACGACCCTCGGGGTTTCTACCATTCTCTGGCTAGCCTTCACCCAACTGCTGGCATCGGGCGTTGGCGGCTATCTGGCGGGCCGACTGAGAAACAGCTGGGTCGATGTCCGTACCGACGAAGTCTACTTTCGTGATACGGCGCATGGCTTTCTTGCCTGGGCAATCGCTTCGCTGGTCACGGCTTCGTTGCTGACCTCTGCGGTGGGTGCCGTGGTCAGTGGTGGCGCCCAGGCAGGCGGAGCACTTGCCAAGGAGGCGACCTCCGCGGCAATGACGGCTACGTTGGGTTCGGGCACGGCCCGAGCGGAGGGCGAAGCTGCGGTGTTGCCCTATTTTGTGGATAGCTTGTTTCGCCAGGAGCGTACGCCGACCGCCGGCACGAATGCCGTCAATAGCAACGATGCGGTATCCCTTACTCCGCTGGCACCGCTTTCCACAGCCGTTAACTATGAAATCACCCGCATCGTGATGACCGCCCTGCAGGCGGGCAGCCTAGCCCCGGAAGACCTCAGCTACTTGGGTCAGGTGGTCGCAATACACACGGGTCTGAACCAGCAAGCGGCTGAGAAACGGGTGGGCGAGACGTTCGCACGCCTGCAAGCGACTCTGGGCGCCGCAGAAACCACGGCCCGGGATGCCACTGACCGTGCACGAAAGGCTGCAGCCAACGCAGCTCTGTGGCTCTTCATCTCGCTGCTGATAGGCGCATTTTTTGCCAGCTTGGCAGCGACGCTTGGTGGTCGTCAACGTGATCACTGATCACCCTTCCACTCATTCGTAAAGGAGGTCGCCGTGCGCTCGCTACTGCTGTTTTTCCTGGGTGTTCCCATCCCCATCATCATCCTGATTGCCCTGTTCTTTCGGTGATCGCGGTTAATCTTTCACTCAATACAATGGAAAAAGCCATGACAACTGTCACCAGCAAACCTAGCAAGCTCGATAGCCTGCCCAAAGCACAAGACGCTACCGTGCTATTGCGGGCAGACCACACCTTGGTCAGCGGTCTTTTTGCCGACTATGAAAAAAAGCCCTCGCCCGTCAAGAAGAAGCAACTGGTTGCGCAGATCTGTGCCGAGCTCAGCGTACACGCCCAAGTTGAGGAGGAAATCTTCTATCCCGCCGTCAAACGAGCCTTGCATGACAAGGAGCTGGTTCCCGAGGCTACGGTAGAGCACGCCACTCTCAGGGCGCTGATCGCAGAGGTAGAAGGCGTGGAGCCTGATGGTGAAATGTTCGATGCCAAGATCAAGGTGTTGGGTGAGTACGTGAAGCATCACGTCAAGGAAGAGCAGAACGAAATGTTTCCCAAGGCCAAGTCCACCAATCTGGATATGACCAAACTGGGAGCGGAAATTGCCGAGCGCAAGAAAGCCCTGTTTGCCGAACGCAGTCCGGATGACTTTCCTGTTTGAACCGGACTTTAGGCTGTATTGCCGTCAATGAGAGGGAAAGGCGCGAGATGGACGAACGTTGGCTAAACAGGCTGCAGGAAGCAACCCGACTAACAGCTCAGGGCAGTGTGATGGAGGCAACGGCGCTGATACAGCGGGCCCTGCGTAAGGACCCGCCTGTGATTGCCGCAAAGGTCGCGTCGCTTGACGGGGCGGCACCGATCGAAGGCGTTTTTCATGTGGTTGATACCGACACCGTGCTGCGAGGCGAGGTGTTGGTTGACACACCACCTTACAGACGTGCGCGCGGCACTTTCCCCGTGCATGAGGTGCCTGGCTTTATCGACGGTACTTACCGTTGTGCAGCAGGTAGTCGTAGTTACAAGCTCTATGTTCCCGGTGGCTATCAGGGTCAGTCCTTGCCTTTGATCGTGATGCTGCACGGGTGCACTCAGCAGCCTGATGACTTTGCTGCCGGTACGCAGATGAATGGGCTCGCAGAGAAGCATTCATGTTTCGTGCTCTATCCCGCTCAGTCCGGCGAGGCTAATAGCCACCGTTGCTGGAACTGGTTCAAGGAGGCAGACCAGATGAGGGACAGTGGCGAACCCGCCATTCTGGCGGGGATGACGCAAGATATCGTGCGCCAATACCAGATTGATTCGCGCCGGGTTTTTGTAGCCGGTTTGTCCGCGGGCGGTGCCATGGCCGTCATCATGGGGACCACTTATCCCGATCTGTTTGCAGCCGTTGGCGTGCATTCCGGCCTGCCTTATGCTGCAGCGAGCGATATGACGTCCGCACTGCACGCCATGCACCACGGTAAAAGTCACCAAGGGGCGTGCTTACAAGGCTGGAAAGGACGACCAACCATCGTGTTTCATGGCGATCAGGACAAGACGGTGCATCCTGTGAATGGTGAAAAACTCGCCAAACAGGCCGAGTCAGCCTTGCGGGCCAAAGCCAAGGTACCCATCGATTACCCGCCCACTTCACGCCGGCAAGGCAAAGTGAGGCATGGACACCGCTATACGGTCACGGTTTACCCTCATGCGGATGGCCGCCCGATGATCGAGCATTGGCTCATACATGGTGCCGGACACGCTTGGTCGGGCGGGAGCCGCAAAGGCAGTTTTACCGACGCACAAGGACCCGATGCCAGTGAGGAGATGCTTAGATTCTTCTTGGAGCAATCTCCGAGCTGATAGCCCAACCGGGATATGCGCGTCCTTTACCCAGCCTGACTGCAATGAGAGCGCCCGGTCAGGCATCCTTGTGATCCCTTAGTTCATGGGAGGCATGCCGCTACAGAGGCGCAGTTCGGTGATCAGGCTGTCGGCATCGAGCGAGCCTGTTTTCTGTTGCAGCACGCGCAGGCAACCAGTGAGCCATTCATATTGGATGGCGCTGCTGCCATGGTGGCTCAGCAGCCAGTTTGCAAGCCGGCATTCCATATCGTTGAATCCGTAAACCTGCCGCCAGAGGATATCCGGGCTCGCATGGTTTTGCCCAAGTACCAGCAGGAGGGCGTGTTGCCCGGTACAGGAGGCCTGTTCGCGCCAGGTTGGTGGCAGCGGCAGGCAGATCAGTCGGGCATGGAGTTGGCTGAGACGCAGACTGCTTGGGTGCATGGGGCCCAGCCGGCCGCTGGCATTGGCCACTGCCACACCCAGCGCCGTGCCCAGGTCGGCAACGGCAAGCCGCTGGTCGCGCATGACCATGCCGCTCCCGCCATGCAGCAACAGGCTGGCCGCGACATTGGTGTGCACGATCCGGCAATCCGCATCCACAATCATCAGTGCGGCGTGACCTTGTCCAGTCCAGTGGCGCTCCCGCGATCCGGACAGGGGAAGTGATACGGCGGGACTCTGGTGTATTGGCAGCTGGGTCGTCATGCGCAATTCCTCCTGAATGCGCACGGTACGCCTGCTCAAGCCAGCTTGTCGTCCACCGTTTGGGTGAAAATCCGCTGTTAAAAATCCCGTCTGCGACGAACGGCGGGGGAATGCCAAGCCAAGCGCCGACTGGTGGCTCAGGCCGCCTGCTGCGCTGCCAGCCAGCCATAGAGCCGGCTGTTGTCGCTCCAGGCTACGTTGAAGCGGAAGTGCCGGCTGTCTTCGCCATCGGGCAGATAGAACCGGCCCGGCGCCAGCGCGATGCCTGCGGCGGCGGCGGTGCGGGTCAGTTTGGCGGGGTCCAGGCCGGCCGGGGCTTCTGCCCACAGGAACAAGCCGCCTCCGGGTTGATGGAACAGTGACCAGCCCAGTTCGCCAAGGCGTTTGCCTACCCGTTGCTGCGCCTCGCTCAACCGTTCCCGCAGCCGCTCGAGGTGAGCGCGGTGGTGGCCATCACTCAGCATGGCGAGTACACAGGCATCGAGGATTTCGGAGCCGGTGAGCCCGGCGGCCATGCGTAACTGGGTGGCGCGCGCGCTCAGGGCCGGGCTCGCGGCCAGGTAGCCCAGACGCAAGGCAGGTGACAGGGTTTTGGAAAAACTCCCCAGATAGATCACCCGGTCCAGGCCATCCAGGCTGGCCAGTGTGGGCGATGGGCTGGCCAGCAGATCGGCAAACGGGTCGTCTTCCACCACATGGAAATCATGGCGTTCTGCCAGCTTGAGTATCTGATGTGCAGTCTGAGCCGTTGTGCTGGTGCCGGTAGGGTTGTGCAGGGCGCTGTTGGTAAAGAAGGCAACCGGACGATGACGGCTGGCCAGCTCGGCCAGCGCTGCAATGTCCGGGCCGTTGGCGGTGCGCGGCACCCCGCGGATCAGCGCCCCGTGGCTTTGCAGTGCGGCCAGCAAGGTGGAGTAGCCGGGGGCATCGACGAGCACGGTATGACCGGGTTTGACCAGCAGGCGGATTGCCAGATCCAGCCCCTGGCTGGCGCCGTGGGTCAGCACAATCTGCTCGGCAGGTGCCTCGATTCCCCTGAGCGCGAGCCGCCATTGCAGTTGCTGGCGCAACTCGGGTAGCCCTTGCGGATGTCCGTAGCGGGTCAGCTGTTCACCGGGCGCCTTGGCCAACTGCCGCAGGGCACTGCGTACGCCATCCTCGAATAGCCAGTCTGGCGGCAACCAGCCGCTTCCCGCCGGTAGATCCAGGGCTTGGTCTTCATAGACCCGGCTGAGTAGCCAGGCATCATCCACCGGCGCGCGAGCCGGTGCGCGTGCGCCAGCGGCGTGCCGGGCCGATACAAAATAGCCGCGAGCGCGCTCGGCATGAATCCAGCCGGCAGCGACCAGCCGGTTGTAGGCTTCGGCCACCGTGAAAGGGCTGACGGCGAGCGTGCGTGCCAAGCCGCGAACCGAGGGCAGGCGCGCATTCTCGGCCAGGATGCCGCGTTCAATCTTGGCGATCAGCCCCTGTACGATCTGTTCGGTCAGCGGGGTGGGGGCGGCAGGATCCAGTGGCAGCATGGCAGACATCCAATACGGTATGTCTGCCAGTGTATCGGCCTGTGGTGGTGGATGTCAGTACAGTCAGGTGTGGCGCAGAGCTTTGGTCACTGGTCGTGCATCAGGTCGCGGGCCGGGTCGCGGCGCGTGCCGGCATGGCCTTGGCTTCCAGTTCGCGCACATGCGGGATGAGTTTGTTGACCGAGTCGAGGAAGGCCGCCGAGATGACTTTGCCCTCGTTGGTATTGGTCCAGCCGGCCATGCCGGCACCGCCGGAAAGACCGACGATCAGGCCGGCGGCCCCCAGATCGGTGGCTTTGGCTGAGCCTTCGGCGCTGACCAATTGTTCGGTGGTCTGGGTATCGGTCAGGGTCAGCACCACCTGCGCTTCCTTGAACTTGACCTTGTCGGCCAGGCCAGCGAACTGGCCAATGACCGGAATCCGCGCCAGGATGCCTTCCAGCTCGCCGCCGGCGTTCTGTTCCGAGAACACCAGGGTCGGCGTGAGCACGTACTGGGCTTCCAGCACATTGCCACGAGGGTTCACGGTGGTCTCCTTGCGGGTCAGGCCGCTTTCCTGCAAGTCCAGCTCCTGCTTGGTGCCTTTGAGACCCAGATTGCGGTCCACCACGCGGAAGCAGCCGCTCTGTTGCAGCATCAGCCGGACCAGCGGCACGGGCGACTCAGGCAGGCGTCCTGCGCCGGCCGTGTAGGTATAGCCGTTGGGATTCTCCATCACCCCCAGGGTGGCAATCGGTGCATCGCACTTTTCGATGGACCGCGTCTCACCCTTGCTGCCGTTCTGTCCGGCCGCTCCCGTCACCAGCCCACCGGCGTTACCGGTTTCGATGCCGCTTTGCTTGCAGCCATTGAGCGAAAGAAGGGACAGGCCCGTCAGCAATGCCAGGGTGAGTTTCATAGCGGTGTAAGCCAGATGAAAAAGTGAGCGGCCATCTTACCCCACCGGCCAGCCCTGATTGATACCGGTATGGTCGGCATTAGTTACGACAATGGCATGTGCTGCCGCGGGCATAAAAAAGCCCCGCACAGGGCAGTGCGGGGCGAGGGTTGCTGCGTCGCGTGGTTTATTGGTTGCGCGGGATGAAATCAACCGACATCTTGAAGTAAGACGCGGCATCCGCATTGCGGCCAGCACCGCTGACGTTGTAGCACTTGGTGGCAGTGATCTTGTCGAAGTAGATCTGGTACTGCACCGGATAGGGCATGGCGGTTGTTGCGCGAGCCTTGCTCTCCCAGGTGGTGTCGTTCACGGTGGTCACACGGCTGTTGCAGAAGTCCTGCGCACGCTTGGTGTAAGCCACGGCATACGGTGCGGTGTTATTGGGGCTGGAGAAGATATCCTTGGTCGCCGACATGGCGCTGCTGTAGTACTCCACGCCGTTGAGCAGCGTTTTGTTGCTCGCCTTGGTGAATACCTCGGTGTAGGGCGCGTAGGTATCGCCCTTGGTCAGGTAGCTGGCCAGTACATCGAGGATCTTCTTGCGGCCGGTGGTGCTGTCGGTGCTGACGATCTTGTTGCGCAGGTCGAAGAGATAGACGCCTCCCTCGCCAATGGCAGTCATCAGCGCACTGCTGGTGTCGGCATTGGTGACGACCAGCGCAGTGTTTTCGTCCACTCCATAGGCAAAGTTCTGCCCGGCATCGAGCGCTTGCCGCACGATACGGCCCTGACGGCCGCGCTGGCCGAAGTGGGTATCGATGGCGCCATAGTTGAACAGCTTGAGACCGCCGCCGTTATCCACGGTCAGGTCAAAAGCCCGCAATCCGGTGCCCGGCGCGGCAACCGTGCCGTAGACCAGCGCGTTGTAGGAATCGCCACCGGTAATCATCGGCACATTCGCCGCTACGGCGGTCCCGGCCGAGGTGCCGGAATACACCACGCTGCCGTTATTGACGCGGGTGCGCAGAATGGCCATTTCGGCCGTATCGGTGCCGTTGGCGTTGATGAAGGCTTCCTTGTGCTTGGCCTGGTTGCCACCGACGAAGTGGATGCCGGTAATCCGGTTCAGATCAGCCTGTACGGTGGTGGCGGGGCTCTGGCAGGCTGCCATCTGCTTGTTGAAGAGATCGGTGTAGCGACGCGCCACGTCAAAGTTGCCGTATTCGGTCTCCACCTTGGCCTGCAGGGTGCCGCAATTGCCCAAGGCTTTGCGCCAGGCGGTATCAACGGGAATCCACACCACTTCCTTGGCGCCGGCGGCCTTGTAGAACTTCTCGTTGAACTTGTACGAGAAGTAGCCATCGGCCGTGGAGGCAGTGACCACGCCGATCACCGCGTTGCCTGTGCCCACATTGCTTTCGGCCAGCTGGATGAAGCGATTGGTGTAGGCCACGTTGTGCGCATTGGTGGCGCTGTAGTTCACTTCGATGGTATTGCCGTTGGCCAGTTGCGCCACTTCAGAGTAGTTGAGCACTGCGTAGTACTGATCGTTGCTCAGGCTGTCATACACCGTCGCGCCGAGCTTGCTGTAGAGCATGTCGTCAAAGTCGGTGAAGTTGTACTGGGTGTTGCGGGTGAGACTGGCGAACTTGGTGATCTGGGCCGAGGTGAACAGATCGGTGCGGGCGCGCAGTGCGTTGTATTGCGTGTCGGTCAGCTTGAACAGATCTTCCTTGCGGGCGTTGGCCGACCAGGTCACCGTGCTCGTACAGCTGCTGCTGCCATCGCTGGCGCAGGCACTGTTGCCGCCACCGATCAGGACCAGATTCTTGCCGGCAATGACCGGCGCGCAGAGGGCAATGCTCAGGCTCGCGGCCAACAGCTTGATGTGGCTGTGTTTCATGTCTACCCCTTTGATTCTTTTGGTGATGTAGGCCGCTGGCTGCGGCATCCGCCGTCGCGTTTCACGCTCTGTGATGCATCGCGACCTTGGCGTGTTGGGCGACGAACCCATGCTAGCGATTTCGTTCGGGGCGGATCAGGGGGTGAGACATGGAAATATGTCAAAACGACGTTTTTGGCAGGAAATTGAAATTCGCTGTCGCATGCCTGTATGTCATGGTGACGCGGGCGTTGCATGCAAAAGACAAAGAGCCGGGTAAGGCGGTTACCTATGCCTGAATCAGATTAACTCGTCGCCGGCAGCATTCACATCTCGCATCAAAAGCATCGCCAACCATCGGCGGGAGGCGGTTTCAGTGAAGCCGACGGGGCTGTCGAAATGCGCCGGATTCGCATACGTGCCAAACAGGATGTCCCAGATGGCCAAGTCACCGTAGTTTCGAGCATGGATGTCGAATTCATGGTGCAGGCCATGCATTTCGGGCCGGGGAATGATCCAGCCCAGCCAGCGCGGGGTGGAGATATTCCAGTGCTGAAAAATGCTGATGACGGCGAGTAGCGCGGTAACCATTGCAGCTACCTCGGATGCCAGTCCGAGCAGCACCGAGCCCACCGTCACCCCAATAGCGGTCTTGATGACCACTTCGACCGGATGAACCACGAAAGCGCCTGCCACATCGATACGCCTTGCGCTGTGATGAAGCTGATGGCCGAGGCGCCAAAACAGGTTGAAACGATGTTCTGCGCGATGCCACCAATAATGCACCAGTGATGTGGTCAGCAGACCGATAGGCAAGCCCCACCATCCAATTCCGCTCAGATTCAACAGTCGCATCGAGGAAAAGCCTGTTGCGGCCAACAACGGCGGCATCAGCGAACCGACGATGGCTGTCAGTATGAAGAATCCGATTCCCAGCGCGTTCCAGTGCGGGATGGATACATAGCTACGCGCGGCGCGGGTTCTTTCCAGTAGCCACATCAGAGCAAATGCGGTGGGCACGAGCAATGTTGCAAGCGTATGCATTGCTTGGGTAACGGTCATGACTTTCTCCTGAGGGGGTATAGGTGTCTGGAATCTGGGTGCAACGGGTGCGGAAGCAGTGAATAGAGGTGCATTTGTGCACCCAAATGCACATATTGAGCTAAATAAATGCCGTCGAACTGGCGACGGCATAGCCGAATCTGAACTAGGGGCAGCAGCTTGGGGCAAGTTGCCGGAATAGGGCTAACAGTGATTCCAGCTGACGTACAACACCCGCGCCATCAATTTCATAAAAGGTATGGCGTCCTTCCGAGCTTGCCCGTAGCAACCCTGCCAGTTCCAGCGTGCGAAGGTGACGGGCAACGACTGAGCGATCCTGCGGCACCTGGGCTGCAACGGACCCGACATCTTGACGACCATGCAGGATGAGGACCCGCAAGATATCGATGCGCGCAGGCTCCGCTAGCGCCTTGAACAGGGCGCCATCTAGTGCAACTAGACAGGCAGCAACGGCTTCTTTATTTTCCATGAGTGAAGCATACGGGCACATTTATGCCCATGTAAAGGATTAACCAAAACCGGATGGCTGCAACGTTTTCCAAATCGGCTGGGGAACGATGGGCTTGGTTCTGTACTGATCTTGGTGTCGGTACAGATATGTGGCTAGAGGCAGCCAATGTATCTGTTTATTCTCATTGATTTATAAGAGTATCGACGCATGTGCAATCCGTGCTGCGTAGCCCATGCCAGTACGGTTTTCAATACAGTAAACAGCGGAGCCTGCCATGACCGATACTACGCAACTGAACCTGGATCCTTACTGGATGCCGTTCAGCCACAACCGCTATTACAAGCAGGATGCCGCTCACCGCGCGCACCGCATGCTGGCCAAGGCCGAGGGTAGTTACTACTGGACGACCGAGGGCCACAAGCTTTACGACGCGCTGTCGGGGCTGTGGTGCTGCGGTCTGGGGCATCGCCATCCCAAGCTGGTCGAGGCGGTCAAGCAGCAGCTGGATGTGCTCGATTACGGCACAGCCTTCCAGATGGGTACGCCGCAAGTCTTCCAGCTGGCCGAGCGTATTGCCGATCAGGCACCGGCCGGGCTCGATCATGTCTTCTTCTGCAATTCGGGTTCCGAGGCCGTGGATACCGCGCTGAAAATGGCGCTGGCCTACCACCGTGCCCGTGGCGAGGCGCACCGTACCCGTTTTATCGGCCGCGAGAAGGGTTACCACGGCGTGGGCTTTGGCGGTATCTCGGTCGGCGGTATGGTCGCCAATCGCAAGATGTTTGCTGCCGGCATGCTGCAAGGCGTGGACCACCTGCCGCATACGCACAATCTCAAGGAAATGGCCTTCAGCCAGGGCGAACCCGACTGGGGCACGCATCTGGCCGATGAGCTCGAGCGTATCGTGGCCTTGCACGATGCCTCCACGATCGCCGCCGTGATCGTTGAGCCCATGCAGGGCTCGGCCGGCGTGATCGTGCCGCCCAAGGGTTATCTCAAGCGTCTGCGCGAGCTGTGCAGCAAGCACGGCATCCTGTTGATTTTTGACGAAGTGATCTGTGGCTTTGGCCGCATGGGCACCCCGTTCGCCTCACAGTACTGGGATGTAACACCCGACCTGATCACCTTTGCCAAGGGCGTGAACAATGGTCTCGTGCCCATGGGTGGCGTCATTGCCAGCAAGCAGATCTACAACACCTTCATGACTGGTCCCGACCATATGGTCGAGTTCTTCCATGGTTACACCTACTCGGGCCACGCACTGGCCGTAGCCGCGGCCCATGCGGCGCTGGATGTGATTGCCGACGAAGACATCTATGCCCGCGTCAACGCCTTGAGCCCGTTGCTGCAGGAGAGCGTGCACAGCCTCAAGGGCGAAGCCAATGTGATCGATATCCGCAACTGCCAGCTGGCGGCAGCGGTGGAACTGGCCCCCATGGAAGGCAAGCCGGGCATGCGCGCGATCCGTGTATTTGAAGAAGCGCTCAAGCGTGGCGTACTGTTCCGGTTCACGGGCGACATCATCGCCATGGGGCCGACTTTTGTTTCTACCCCGGAAGAGATCGGCCATATGACTGCCGTGCTGGGTGAATCCATCCGCGCTGCGGGTTAAAAACTGGAGCAACAAACATGAGCAAGACCCTGCACCATTGGATCAACGGCGCTGAAGTACCTAGCACCTCGGGCCGCTACAGCGATGTGTTCAACCCCGCCCAAGGCGAAGTCATCGCCCGCGTAGGCTTGGCCACGCCCGATGAGCTGCACACGGCGGTTGAAGCGGCCAAAGCCGCGCTGCCGGCCTGGTCGGCCACGCCTCCGCTGCGCCGGGCGCGGGTGATGTTCAAGTTCAAGGAGTTGATCGAAAAGCATGCCGATGCGCTGGTCGAAGCGATTGCCATCGAGCACGGCAAGGTCAAGGCCGATGCCCACGGCGAACTGATCCGCGGGCTGGAGATTGTGGAATTTGCCTGTGGGGCACCGCATCTGCTCAAGGGCGAGTTTGCCGAGAATGTGGGCACGGGCGTCGATAGCTATAGCCTGCGTCAGCCGCTGGGCGTGGTGGCCGGCATCACCCCGTTCAATTTCCCGGCCATGGTGCCAATGTGGATGTTCCCGCTGGCCATCGTGGCCGGTAACACCTTCATCCTCAAGCCCAGTGAGCGCGATCCATCGGTATCGCTGCTGCTGGCCAAGCTGCTCAAGGAAGCCGGCCTGCCCGATGGCGTGTTCAACATCGTCCAGGGCGACAAGGTGGCCGTGGATGCGATCCTGCATCACCCGGATATCCAGGCGGTGAGCTTTGTCGGCTCTACGCCGATTGCGCAGTACATCTATTCGACCGGCACGGCCCACGGCAAGCGCGTGCAAGCGCTCGGCGGCGCCAAGAACCATATGGTGGTGATGCCCGATGCCGACCTCGACCAGACAGTGGATGCGCTGATGGGCGCCGCCTACGGCTCGGCCGGCGAGCGCTGCATGGCGATCTCGGTGGCGGTGGCCGTGGGTGATGCCGTAGCCGACGCGCTGATCGAGAAGCTCGCGCCCAAGGTGCGTGCGCTCAAGATCGGTAGCTGGGACAGCAGCGCCGATGTGGAAATGGGCCCGCTGGTGACACGCCAGCACCGCGACAAGGTGGCGGGTTACGTTGAAACCGGCATTGCCGAAGGCGCGAAGCTGGTGGTGGATGGCCGCAACCATGTGGTGGCCGGCTGCGAGAGCGGCTTCTTCCTGGGCGGCTCGCTGTTCGACGGCGTGCGCACCGACATGAAGATCTACCAGGAGGAAATCTTCGGCCCGGTGCTGTGCGTGGTGCGCGTGGACTCGTATGACGAAGCTGTGCGTATCACCAACGAACATGCCTATGGCAACGGCACCGCCATCTTCACCCGCGATGGCGATGCCGCGCGTGATTTCGTCAGCCGCATCCAGGTGGGCATGGTGGGCGTGAACGTGCCAATTCCGGTGCCCATGGCCTTCATGAGCTTTGGTGGCTGGAAGCAATCACTGTTCGGCGATCACCACACCTATGGTGCCGAGGCCTTCCGCTTCTATACCCGCCTCAAGACGGTAACGGCCCGCTGGCCGCAATCGATCCGCGCGGGTGCCGAGTTCGTGATGCCCACGATGAAGTAATTGCAGCAGGTCCTCGGCGGAGCCGTGCCGTGCAAATCGATGCACGGCACGGCTCCGCTTGCGTCGTGACCCTGTATTCAGGGCGCGATATAGAGCGGCCCCAGCAACCGGCGCAGCTCGCCACTGGTCTCCAGCTGCTTCATGCCTTGATTGAACGCCGTCATGAACTGGCGGTTGGCCGGATTGGGGTGGCACGCAATCGCGTCCCGGTGCACGGTCAAAGGGTGTTCGCGCTGGTAATCCAGCTGGGCCAGCATGGTCTCGTTGAAGTCGGCGAACAGATCAGGCAGGTAGGCCAGCATCACATCCAGCCGTCCCGTTGCCAGTTTGCGGAAGTTCACCCGGTCTTCCTGCACCCGTTCAATCTGCCAGGCCGGATCCTGTTTGATTCGTTCGTAATGTGCCCCGTATGTCAGCCCGTAGCGCGCACCGATGCGCAGGCCTGCCGTGTCTTCCAGGCGGCTGAAGGTGCGCTCTCCCTTGCGGCTGAACACATAGGACTTGGCGAGGTTGAAGGTATGCGACATCAGCAAGGAGGCTTCGTCGACCTCGGCGAAGAGTGCAGGATCAAAAGGGAAGTAGCACCCTACACGTCCGCGCAGGAACAATTGTTTGGCCCGCTCCGGCGGCATGTACTCGAACCGGACCGGGATACCGGCCTGCTCGCCGGCGCGCTGCAGGATCCGGTCATAAGGGCGAATCCTGCTGGTATCGGCCAGCCCCGGCATCTCGAAAGCCACGATGCGTGGCGAGGGTTCGGCAGCCCCGACCCTTATGCCAGGCAGGAAAACCAGGCATGCCATCAGCAGCAGGGGTGGGATGAGCTTCAATGCGCGTCCTTTCAGGTCTGCCCGCCTATGCTGCGAGCGTCACGATTGATGTCCCTAGGTATAGCTGTCCGCCGTGCGCCTTGCCATCTACCCCATGGCCATGGCGGGTAACGGTGGATGCCGGGCAGGGGACCCGCGTTGGCTGACCCGCCTGGCCGCGGCAGCCTTAACCGCCTGCACACGGGCGATCCGCTATTGGCGCACGGCCTACTGTCTCCTACACTGTCTGGGGATTAGTCGGCCGAGGGTAGAGAGGATGAGTGCTTGCCGGGCGAGCTTGCTGCTGCAGCGTTGCGTATGGCTAGGACTCGCCGTGCTGGGTGTGGCGGGCGAGGGGCCGTGCACGCAGCTGATTGCATCGGGCAATCCGGAATACCCCCCTTATCTCTGGCGTGATCCACTGGATGAGAACCGCTTGATCGGTGCCAACGCCAAGCTGATGGCGCGGCTGTCCGATGAAATCGGGATACCGATTCTGGTCAAGTACGCCGGGCCTTGGGGGCGTGTGCAGGAAGAAACGCGGGCAGGCAGGGTGGATTTGATTGCGGGGGCGTTCTTCACCTTGCCGCGGCTGGATTACATGGATTACTTCCAGCCTGCCATCACCCGCACCCGTACGGTGATCTGGAGCCAGCAGGGTCGCAAGATCCATTATACGAAGTGGCGAGATCTGGTAGGTCACCGTGGACTCACCGTCATCAACAACAGCTTTGGCGAAGCGTTTGATCGCTATGCCGAAAAGCACCTCAAGATCGAGAAAGTGGCCCGTCTGGAGAGCGCCTTGCGCATGCTCTCGATCAATCGCGGTGACTATGTGATCTACGAGGAAGAGCCCGGCAAGGCGTTTGCAGCCCGCCTCAATCTCAAGGGTCTGGTGGCGGCACAGGTGCCAGTGAGCCAGGAAGACCTGTTCCTGACCTTCTCCCACAACTCGCGCTGCAACACGGGCGCCTTGCGCGGCAAGATTGCCCGGGCGATGCACAAGCTTGCGCAAGAGAACGTGATCGAAGCTTTGCTCAAGGAGGGCATCCAGCAATGGCGTGCCCAGGAAGACTAGGCCAGCAGGCCTGATCCCGCCGGGCTAGAACATGCCCTTGCGGGAGCCGGAAAGAATGCGCGCCCAGTAACGATTGCGTTGCTCGCTGTTCTCTACCGGTTGCAGCCAGACAATCCGGTCTTTATCGCGTATCCCTGGCCAAGGCTCCTGCGTATTGGCGAGCCCCTGACGCTCGGTCAGGATATGGCCCACCTCGACGCTGCTCATATGGTTGATCCACGCAGCGGCCAGATTGCGGTCACTGGCGCCACGCAACATGGCCCAGCAATCGAGCCAGGCGAGCGCCCCTTCCTTCGGTATCACATAGCCGACATCGAACCCGGCCTTCTTGAGCAGCCGTACCTGCTGGCTGCCGAAGTTTCCGAACATCAGGGCAATGTCGTGATTCCGGAACAAGGTAACGGCATCATCGGGCGAGCTATAAAAATGGGGCCGATTGGCACGTAGCGCCACCAGCCGGTTCACCACCCGGGGAAATTGCGCCTGACTGATCTGGAAAGGATTGCCCGTACCCATGACCAGCGCGGTGAGGCTGAAGTTATGGGGGCTGCCCTCATGCAGGGCGATGCGTCCCTGGTATTGCTTGTCCCACAGCGCTGCCATGGAGGTGGGGGGCGTACTGATCAGCCGTTTGTTGTAGATCAGACCCATTTCCGAAAACGTGAACGGCACGGCATAGCGTGAGCCGGCGCGGCTGATGCCTTTGACCTGATGAAAGCGTTTGAGCTGCTGCTGGATATTCGGGATCTGCGCCAGCGGCAAAGCCTGTACTAGTTCGAAATCGATCAGTCGTTGCAATTCGGCCGTATTGACTGCGACGACATCGAAATCCTGGCCATCATGGAGGCGAACCTTTTCCCACAGGGCGTCGTCGGTATCCACAAAGGTGACATCAACCTTGGCGCCGGTCTGCTGCTCGAACGCGCTCACCACATCCGGATCGGCATAGCCGGGCCACGCCAGGACGCGCAGGCGGCCTTCCGCCTCAGCCAGCAAGCTGCAGGCCGCGATGACAGTCAGCAAGGTGAGTTTGACAAGCTGCATGCTTCCAGCTTAACAAAGCGTTTCGGGCTTGTCTGTGTCGGCGCAGGCCCGTATCCCGGTGCGCGATCCGCGCGGGGGCAAGCAGCCGGCAGGACCGCCTGATCAGGAGCCAACCTTGCGTCGCCTAACCCTTACCCTGCTGACCCCCTTCGTGGCCTTGCCGCTTTGTGCTGCGGAGGCCAAGCGGCCTACCCCGGCCGAGATCATCAAGCAATCGCCGGCCAGCGACTGGCGCGGGCTGGACCCTGACAACACGGTGCTGATGAACGTGAACGGTACCGATGTAATCATGGAGCTGGCACCGCGGTTTGCGCCACGCCATGCCGCCAACATCCGTACCCTCACACGCGAAGGCTATTTCGACGGTCTAGCGGTGATCCGGGTACAGGATAACTTTGTGAGCCAGTGGGGCGACCCGGCAGACGATGATGACACCAAGTCCCCGGCGAAAACCCTGGGCAGTGCCGACAAGAAGCTGCCGGCTGAATTCTCGATCGCCTACAAAGGACTACCGATTAGCAAGCTGGGCGATGCGGACGGCTTTGCGCCGGTATCGGGATTTGTGGACGGGTTTCCGGTTGCGGCAGACCCCAAGCGCAATCGCGCCTGGATTGCCCACTGCTATGGCGTGGTAGGGGCGGGACGGGGTAACGAAGTGGACAGCAGCACCGGTGCCAGTCTGTACGCGATCATCGGCCATGCGCCTCGTACGCTGGACCTGAACATCACTGTCGTGGGCCGCGTCATCAAGGGCATGGAAGCGCTGTCGGCATTGCCACGAGGAACAGGCGCGATGGGCTTTTACGAGAAGCCCGAGCAGTATGTGCCGATCCGGCAGGCGCGTTTGCTGAGCCAGCTACCCGAGGCCGAGCGTCCCGCGCTGGAAGTGCTGCGTACCGAGAGCAAGACCTGGCAGCAACTGGTCGAGGCCCGTCGTCGCGGCACCAGCGACTGGTATGTCTACAGTGCTGGTCATACCAATATCTGCAATATGACGGTGCCGACCCGCCCCAAGGCAGCGCCGGCCATGCCCTGACCGGGTTCAGCCGTGTGCGCGGTGTCGGCCCAGTTGCACACCGGCCGCCACCGCTACCTCGCTGGCCAGCGTGACCCACTGACCGGTGGCGGCTTGCAAGGCATCGCTGGCGGCACCGTGTACCTGACACGCCAGGCGCGCCGCGTCCCAAGGGCTCATGCCCTGTGCCAGCAATGCGGCAAGCAAGCCACTGAGTACATCGCCCTGGCCGCCATTGGCCAAGGCGGCACTGCCGGTGTCGTTCACCGCCGTGTGGCTACCGTTGTCGATCACGCTACCTTGTCCCTTGAGGATGGCGGTCACCCCCAGGCCATTGGCCAAGGCCCGCGCGGCGTCATAGCGCTTTGCCTGGATGGCCTCGGTGGTGCAACCCAGTAGTCGTGCGGCCTCCGCGGGGTGAGGGGTGATCACGGTCGGCACACCCCGCGCGTACAACGCTGCGCGCAGAGCGGCATCACGGGCAATCAGGTTCAGTGCATCGGCATCCACTACCAAGGGACAAGCGCTGTGCAGTGCGGCGTCCAGCAAGACAAGGGCGGCGGGGTCCGTGCCCAGACCGGGGCCGATGACCATCACATTGGCTGCGGCCATCTGCCGGGCATCGGCAGCAGCCAGCATCAGCTCGGGCTGTAGAGGATCAAGCGCGACGCGGTGGTCGAGCAGGCCGATATGCACCTTGCCTGCGCCTGCATGGGCCGCCGCTCGGCCCGCAAGCAAGGCAGCACCGGCCATGCCGGGTGCGCCGCCCACGATCAGCACGCTGCCGAAGCGGCCTTTGTGGCTATCCCGCACGCGTCGGGGCAGGGTGATGCCATGGCAATCGCAGACGGCAGGCATGGGGAAATAGCGGGCATCCAGTCCTAGCGTATCGGTGTGCCGCTCACCGGCGTGATCCGGGCCGGCACCGGTCAGCAGCCCACGCACGGGCGCCATCATGCTCAGGGTCCAGCGGGCGAGGATGGGTCGCCCCAGCGCCGCACCGCTATCGGCATGCAGGCCGCTGGGTACATCCAGCGCCAGCACCGGTTTCCCCATCGCATTGATCTGATCGACCAGCGTCTGCCAAGTGTCATCGAGCGCGCGGTTCAGGCCGATGCCGAACAGGCCATCCACCACGACTTGCCAGCCGGCATCCACCAGCTTGGTACTGCAGGTACCGCCCGCGTCCAGCCAGGCGGCATGGGCTGCGGCGGCATCGGCAGGCAAGCCTGCAGGTCCGACAGGCAACAGCACCTCGACCGCCATGCCGCGCTGTTTGAGCAGGCGGGCACAGACCAACGCATCGCCGCCGTTGTTGCCGGGGCCGGCCAGGCACAGCACGTGGGCGGCGGGGCCGAAACGGGCGCAGATGAACCGGGCTGCCGCAGCGCCAGCAAGCGGCATCAGCGACAGGCCTTCATGCGTGGCGCGTTGTTCCATGTCGCGGAGCTGGGAGACGGTGTAATACATGGCGGTACGATCCGTGGCGATGTCCTTACTTTAGCGTGCTCCATCGTACAGGGCGCTACAATCGCGGCATCGGCCCCCTGCCTCCTCCCATGAATCGTCCACGACTCCTGATCCTGCACGCCGGCCAGCATGATGACGGCCTCGCTGCCCGCGTTGCGTTGGCAGCCCGTGATGGCGCAGCGGCGACCGGGGAGGCGGACGTGATCATGCTGCGTGCCGCTGAAGCGGGTATCGAGGACTTGCTGGCGGCTCAAGCCCTGCTCTTGGTTACCCCGGAAAAATTTGGCTACATGGCCGGCCTGCTCAAGGATTTTTTCGACCGGACCTTCTATCCCGCGCAAGGCAAAGTGGCAGGTTTGCCCTATGCCCTGATCGTGGTCGCCGGGAATGATGGCCGCGGTGCAGTCACGGCAGTCGAGCGGATTGTTGCCGGCTATCCCTTCAAGGCAGTCGCACCGCCGTCGATCTGGCAGGGCGCGCCGACCGAGGCCGACTGGCTGGCCGCACGGGAGCTGGGTGCTGCGCTGGCCAGCGGACTTGCCTTGGGGGTGTTCTGAGCATGGCGGATTCGGCAGCCTGGCCAGAAGGCTGGTGCGTCTATCTGCTCAGCTGCGCGGATGGCAGCCTTTATTGCGGTATCAGCAATCAGCTGCTGCGCCGGGTGCAAACCCATAATGCGGGTAGCGGTGCCCGCTACACCCGCAGCCGCCTGCCGGTAACCCTGGTGTGGGCCGAAGCCTGTGCCGACCGCTCGGCTGCATCGCAGCGCGAGGCCGCCATCAAGCGGCTTGATCGCCCCGCCAAACTGGCACTGATTGCCGCACAGTCCGGGTAAGCCGCCGCCCTTTGGGCTAGCATGCGGTATTGACTGCAAGCCCAAGCCTTGTCCGTGCATTTCCGACACCCCTTCCTCTGGCTGGTCCGTCTGGCGGCCTCGTTTGTCCTGTGCGCCACCGTGCTGGCGTCACCGGCGCAGCCGCTTCGATTGCAGCCTGCTCAGGCGCAGGTTTCGCTGATCGAGCATTTCAGCGTGCTCGAAGACCCGGATCGCACGCTGAGCCTCGACGATGTACTCAGCCCGCAGATGCAAGCGCGCTTCCGGGGTGGCTGGCAGGGCGATTCACTGAATATGGGCCTGACCCGCTCGGCATGGTGGCTGCGCTTTACCGTGCGCAACGATGCACCGCACGCGGTCCAGCGTCTGCTGGAGATCAGCTATGCCCACCATGAGCAGATCGCCCTCTATCAGCCGGAAACCCGCACCCAGATCAAAAGCGGTGGCGAACTGCCCTTTGCCCAGCGCCCCGTCGCCAACCGCTACTTCGTGTTTCCCCTGACCCTGCCGGCAGGCGAGCAGCACAGCTACTACCTGCGCATCGTGTCCGACAGCTCGATGGATGTGCCCGCCCGGCTCTGGACCCCGGAGGCATTTGCCCGCCACGAACGGGCCGATTACATGGCACAGGCGTGGTACTTCGGCCTCGTGATGGCCATGGTGCTCTATAACCTGCTGCTGTTCGTGGCGCTGCGCGACAGCAACTTCCTGCTCTATGTGGCCTTCGGCATCAGTGCTGCCTTGTCGCTGGCTTGCTACAACGGTTTGGCCTACGAGTTCCTCTGGCCCGACTCCCCGGCGTGGGCCAAGATCTCCACCATGATCAGCTTTGCGCTGACCTGTCTGTTCCTGCTGGCCTTCCTGCGCCGCTTGCTGGAAACAGCCCTTTCCGTGCCCGGTCTGGATAAGGTGTTGCGCCTGCTGATGGTGCTGCACGGCGTGCAGATCGTTGGCTTCCTGATCTCGTTCCAGGCCAGCATCAAGCCTGCCATTGCCCTTGATGGCCTTACCATGGTCATGCTTCTGCTGACCGCCGTGGTTTGTTTAAGCCGGCGGCAGCGCGGTGCGGCGTACTTCCTGCTGGCCTTTCTGGTGCTGGCCCTGGCTGCGAGCCTGACCGCCTTGCGCAGCCTTGGTCTGGTGCCCACCAATTTCTTCACCATCAATGGCATGCAGATCGGCTCCGCGCTGGAGATGCTGTTGCTGGCGTTTGCATTGGCTGCCCGTTTCAATGCCCTGCGGCTGGAAAAGGAACAGGCGCAGGCGCAGGCCCTGGCCAGCCATCAGCAACTGGTCGATGCACTCCAGCTATCGGAGCGTGATCTGGAAGCGCGGGTCAGCATGCGCACGCGCGAACTCAGCGCGGCCAATGCGCGCCTGGAGGCTCAGGATGCCGCACTGCGTCAGGCGGTGGAATCGGCCGAGCAGGCCAATCGTCTGAAATCCGAGTTCCTGGCCAATATGAGCCACGAAATCCGTACCCCCATGAACGCCGTGATCGGCATGGCGCATCTGGCCCTGCGCAGCGGGCTGTCGGTGCGGCAGCGCGACTATGTGGGCAAGATCCATCGCTCGGCCCTGGCTTTGCTGCAAGTCATCAACGATTTGCTGGATTTCAGCAAGATCGAAGCCGGCAAGCTTGATATCGAGACGGTACCGTTCGCGCTGGATGACGTGCTGGTCCATGTGGCCACGCTCACCGGGCAGCGCGCCGAGGAAAAGGGTCTGGATTACTGGTTCGATGTCGCCAAGACGGTACCCGCCCAGCTCCTTGGTGACCCGCTCAGGCTTGGGCAGATACTGGTGAACCTGGCCAACAACGCCATCAAGTTCACCGAGCGTGGCGAGGTCAGTATCCGGGTACGGCATGAGGGCATGGCAGGTGAGCGGGCGATGCTGCTGTTCGAGGTATGCGATACCGGTATCGGCATGAGCGAAGCGCAGGCGGCGCGTCTGTTCCAGCCATTTGCTCAGGCAGATGGCTCAACCACCCGTAAGTACGGCGGCACGGGATTGGGCCTGGCGATCTGCAAGCAGCTGGCCGATCGCATGGGGGGTGGCATCAGCGTGGAAAGCGAAGCGGGACAGGGTTCGCAGTTCCGCCTGCGGCTGGGTTTTGTGCCGGTGCAAGCTGATCTGCCGGCCTCACCACCAGCATGCCAGGGCCGCGCGGCCCTAGTGCTCTGTGCCCACGCGCCTACCCGACAGCTGCTGGCCGCTTTGCTGGCTGAGCTGGGCTTGCAAGTTGTGGAAGCGGTGGATGGCGATCATGCGCAGCAAAGTCTGCAGGCAGGGGCCTCGCCCGATTTCCTGTTCTGTGATGTCAGGCAGGCGGGTGCCAGCAAGAAACTGGCACGTGAGGGCATGCGACTGGTCCTTATCTCGGCACTGGGTGATCTGCCCGGTCGCGAGGCGGTGGCCCATGCCTGGTTATTCCGTCCCTTTGTCCGCAGCAGTGTCATCGAAGCCCTCGGACTCGCGCTGGAGAACCCGGATGTCCCCGTGCGCGACAATGCCCCCCCGATGGTGGAACAGCCCCCCCCGGCATCGCCTGACCCTGAGCGGATCAAGGGACATGTCCTGCTGGCCGAGGATAACGAGATCAATCAGCAGATCGTGACCGAGCTGCTGGCAAGCATGGCTTACAGCGCCGATGTGGCTGCCAATGGTGAGGAAGCCTTGGCGCTGCTGGCCGCGCACGCGGCGGACCACTACTGCCTGGTACTGATGGATATGCAGATGCCCCTGATGGATGGCTTTGCAGCTACGGCCGCGATCCGCGCCAATCCACGGTATGCCGGGCTGCCCATCATTGCGCTCACTGCCCATGCCTTACCGGAGGAGCGCGACCGCTGCCTGGCTCTGGGCATGCAGGATTCGCTCACCAAGCCGATGGATCCTGCCCGCTTCCAGGCCGCGGTGGCGCAATGGCAACGCCACCGTGACCCGGCATGGCCGCCCACACCCACGGGTCCGGTCGCCGCACCCGCCCCCAGCGATGCCGACACAGCACTGAGCCGCATTGATGCCCTCAACGCCGAGGCGGCCATTGCACGCATGGGCGGGCAGCAGGCTTTGTATCTGCGACTCTTGCAGCGCCTGCCTGCTACGCTCGAAGGCTTGCTCGCCGAGATTCAGCAGCAGGCCGACCAGGGCAATGACACAGAAGTCGCCCGACTGGCGCACAACATTGCGGGCATGGCGGCCAATCTGGGCGCGGATCAGCTGGCTGGACAAGCGCAGGCACTGGAACATGCCGTCCGCGCAGGTACGGAGGCTGCGGCCTTGCGCATGGCCCTGATCGAGTCCGGGCTGGCGCTGATTGCAGCGCTCGGCACCTTGCCCCGCAACGAGGCCTAGCAGCTTGCCAGCCCGGGGTCGACCGGCCTTGCCGGCGACACAACTGCGGTAGACTTGCGCCTCATTTTTTCATGGCCGCCCGATTGACCATGCCCCAAGCCGATACCCCGCCTTCCGCCCCCGTACCGGGGTTTGCCGCCGCGCCTGACAGCCTCGATCCGGCAGACTGGCAAGCACTGCGCACGCTCGGACACCAGATGCTGGACGACATGGTTGATTTGCTTGCCGGCGTACGCGACCGGCCGGTCTGGCAAGCCATGCCTGCCGAGGTCCGCCACCACTGGCGTACTGCCTCATTGCCGCAGGCCCCTGGCGAGCTGGCTTCAGTCTATGACGAGTTCCAGTCGCAGGTGGCGCCGTATATTGCCGGCAATATCCATCCGCGTTTTCTGGGCTGGGTGCAGGGGGGGGGTAATCCTGTCGGCATGCTGGCCGAGTTGCTGGCTGGTGCACTCGACGCCAATCTGGGCGGTCGCGATCATGCGCCGATTGAAGTCGAACGATTGGTGATCCGCTGGTCAGCCCAGATGCTGGGCTTCCCGGCCGATGCCAGCGGCGTACTGGTGACGGGCACCTCGCTCGCCAATTTCATCGCCGTACTGGTGGCGCGCACACGGGCCCTTGGCCCTGCTGTGAGAGAGTCGGGCCTGGGTGATCATCAACTGGTGGCCTACACCTCCACCGAAGCGCACGACTGCGTGGCCCGTGCCGTTGACATGGCCGGATTGGGCAAGCAGTCCTTGCGCTTGATTGGCTGTGACGCCGATCACCGCATGCGCCTGGATCTGCTGGCCGCCGCCATCGCGGAGGATCGCGCCGCCGGCAGGCAACCCTTTATGGTGGTGGGCAGCGCGGGCACCGTGGACGTGGGAGCGGTGGATGATCTGGCCGCCTTGTCGGTGCTCTGCCGGCATGAAGGCCTCTGGTTCCATATTGATGGCGCATTCGGTGCCCTGGCCATGCTCTCCCTTGCGCAGCGGCCGCTGTTGCAGGGTTTGAGCGAGGCAGACTCCGTCGCTTTCGATTTCCATAAATGGGCGCAAATCCCTTATGACGCCGGTTGTATCCTCGTGCGCGATGCAGCGATCCACGCGGCAACCTTCGCCAGCCAGCCCGCCTATCTGCGCCGCGAACCCCGCGGCCTGGCGGGGAACCATCCTTGGCCTACCGATTTCGGACCGGATCTCTCCCGTGGCTTCCGCGCCCTCAAGGTGTGGATGACACTCAAGACGTATGGCACCGACAAGCTGGGTGAGGTCGTGGCTCACTGTTGTGTACTGGCTGCCGAGTTGGCACGCCGTGTCGATGCCGAGCCCGAACTGGAACGACTGGCGCCGGTGGCGCTCAATATTGTCTGCTTCCGCCTGCGTGCGCCGGCTGACCAGATCGATGCCTTGCAGGCGGATATTGTTGCCGATGTGCAGGAATCGGGCGTGGCCGTGCCATCGACCACGGTGGTGCAGGGACAGATGGCGATTCGCGTGGCGTTTGTTAACCACCGCACCAGAGCCAGCGATATTGATCTGCTGCTGGATGCGGTGCTCGCGGCAGGCCGCGCGCGACTCAAGGGTTGATACGGACCCGGCGATCACCCTGCGGCAGGAAAAAGCCGGATACCTGATAGGCCCGGCTGATCAGCTTGCTGGCATGCATGAGCGCCAGCCCTTTCTCCAGCGCCTGACGCGCAGCGCTGGCATCAGGCGCGGTGCGCGAGATGGCCAGATGGCGACTGCCTGGCAGCACCAGTTTGATCCCGCTGATCGGGACCAGCCGGCGACCCTCCTCGCTGAGGCTGCCATCCTCGCTGGGCTGGAACGGAGCGAGCAGGAAGTCTGTCCGCTTGCTGGCCACCATGCGCACCATCGACACCCACTGGGGCGCTGCATCTAGCCGGGCCAGCCGCAGGCTTTGCAAGACCTGCCAGTCGGCCGTCCAGGTCCGGTGGGAAACAGCGGACAGCTGCTGGATATCAGCCAGTGTCTGGCTACGCAGGGCGCGGTGGTTATCGGGTGCGGTAAATAGCGCGGCTTCGAACTGCCCGGATTCGATCAGTGCCGGGCTCACATCCAGCGGCCGGCCCTGCAGGTCAGCCAGCCACGAGGTATTGCCAGTGAGCGTGGCGCGCCCTGTCTGCAATTCTGCGAGTCGGCGCGGATAGGGGTCGATGGCGACAAAACGGATCGGCGCTGTGTAACCTCCCAGACGCAGCGCCTGGCAGGTCAGCAGTAATTCCACCGCATCGCGCCGGCTGTAAGCATTGCGACGCAGTTCATAAAGCTCGGGCGGGGTGGTGCCGACCATGCTCTGGTAATCGCGGATCACATCGGTGGGCGCCACGATGGTCGCTGCCGAAACCGGCCAGATCAGGCAGAGCAGCAGTGCGAGGCAGGCTGTATTCCTCATGCTCCGGTATAGCAACTCTGTCGGTATTCTGCCGCATGCCTTTTGCATGGCTGTCCCCTGTCTGTCGCCCTTCAGTACCGGCGCCACCCGGCGCCGCGTGGAGATTGCCACTGCCGTCTTAGCGCCAGCGCAGGCGCTCCGGCTTGAAGCTGTCGTTGACCGTTGGCTCCACGCCATCAAGGCGGCGATCATAAACCACCAGCGGCATGCCCCAACTCAGGGTCGTGAACGGCATTTCATCGGCGAGCAGCTTTTGCAGGTCCAGATAGTGCCGGCTGCGCTCGGGCTGGCTGGGGTTCACGCGGGCGGCGTCCAGCGCGGCCTCGGCCTTGGTGTGGCACCATTGTGCAAAGTTGTAGCCGTTCTTCGCGGCATCGCAGCTCGCCTGATTGCTGTAAAACCCATCCGGGTCCAGTGCACCGCTCCAGCCACTCAGCAGGGCCGGTGCTTCGCCTGCACGGGCGCGCTTGATCAGTTCTACCCATTCGATCTGGTTCAGCTTGAGGCGCACCCCCAGCTTGGCCCAGTCTGCCTGTATCAGTTCGGCCGTCAGGCGGAAGTTCGGATTGGTGCCCGAGCCACCCGGCCGCACCCATAACTCCGCCTCCAGGCCCTGCGCATGACCGGCATCCGCGAGCAGTTTGCGCGCACGGATCAGGTCGGGTTTGGCGGGCTTGCCGGCAGTCACGCCCCACAAGCTGCGTGGCGAGTAGGGCGCGGTAGCCACTTCGGCCCTGCCGTCGAACACACTCTTGACGATGGCCTCGCGGTCGATGGCCATGGCCAGTGCCTGACGCACGCGCTTGTCGCTGAACGGAGGCTTGCTCACATTGAAGAACAGCTGGGCGCTGGACTGCACACGCAGTGGCTTGCTGGCAAGCCGGGGGCTGGCCAGTACACGAGGCAGATCCTGTGGCTTGATGTTGTCGGCCAGTTGGCATTCCCCTGCCAGCAACTTTTGCGCGCGAACCGCCGGATCGGGCACGGTCAGCAGGATCAGCCGGTCGATCGCTGGCTGTTGGCGCCAATAACGGGGATGTGCTTCATAGCGTGCGGCGCCACCCTTGTCGAACTTGCGCAACAGGTAAGGACCTGTGCCCACGGGCTGGCTGCTGATCAGCGTTGGCATGCCAGCCTTGTCGAGCTGTTGGCCATACTCGGCAGAGACGACCGCTAATGCCGGATGCGCCAGCCGTTCCAGCAAGGGCGCATAAGGCTTGCTCAGGGTAATGCGCACGGTGTGTGCATCGAGCTTGTCGATCGCCTTGAACAGGTTTTTCCAGTCACCGGCATTGGCATAGGGGAAGCCCGCAGGTGCGGCCTTGGCACCCGGGTGGCCAGGGTCGATCTGCCGTTGCAGGGTCCACAACACGTCATCCGCGTTGAAGGTACGAGTGGGGCGGAATGCTTCGGTTTGATGCCAGGCCACATTGCGGCGCAGGTGCAGCGTATAGACTAGGCCATCAGGCGAGATGGTCCAGCGCTCAGCCAGCGCAGGCTTGAATGCGAACGGGCCGGGCTCATACTCGATCAGATTGTTGTAGAGCTTGAACGCGGAGGCCTTGTGGCTTGCATCATTGGCGCTTTGCGCCGGGTCGAAGCCATCGGGATCGGCGTCCGCGCAAATCACCAGCGGCTTGGCGGCCAGCGTCGGCAGGGCAAGGGCAAGCAGGAGCAGGCGGGGCAACAAGTTCATGGCGGATCCGGGTTGTGCCAGAGTGGTATGAACTGCACTCTAGCTTAGCTGGGCCATGCATCGGAAGTACTCTGGCGAGTAAGCCGGTTTGCCCGGAGAGGACGGCCCGACGCGGGGTAGGTCGGGCGCGAGGATAGGGTGTGTTGCGAACCGGGCTTCCGGGTCGGAGCCGGTGAGGCGGGCTGGCGCCTTGTTGGCGGCCTGAGTCGGAGATCGGTCTGTCAGGCGGCCAGAAGGGTGTGGCGAGGGTCAACGAGTTTGCTGAACTCGATGGCAGCCTGACCACGGCGGCAAACGCCTAGCTTGGAAAAGGCGGCGCGGATCTGCGAATTGACGGTGTGGGTGCTTTTACCGCGTGCCGACGCAATCTGTGCCGAGGTCAGCCCTTGAACAACCAGGGTCATGACGGCGAATTCGGCATCGGTCAGCCTGTTATAGAGTGGTTCCTCCTGCGGGTACTGCTGGGTCATGACTGGGTCCCTTTTAGATCAAAACGAACATCCCATGGCCGGCGCTTGGCGGCCGGCCTGCCACGTGTGCAAGCAGCTGCGCTGTACACATCGTTCGGCTGCCCCACGAATGCCTGTGTTGAACAGGCATTCAAGTGGACTTAAATCCGGGGCGAGTCTAGAACGATTTGCGGGAAGTCCGAATCACTATTCGGGTGTGTTTTTCATCACTTTTCGATAGGAATATATTCCTTATCAATAAATTCTTATCTAGTTAAATCAGTTGCTTAGCCGGCTCGTCCGGCTTGACCGGTGCGCACATGCCGGCATGGGTTCACGCTGCCTGTACGTTGATGTGGTAGATCCCCCAAGGGCATAGGGCAAAGCGCTCCTTCAGCGGTTTTGCTGCCATATCGGGGTAGCGGTCGGCGTCATACACGGCCCAGAGCGGGCCGATCCCACCCAAAGGCAGGGCCACACCATCGCGGTGGGTGGCAATGATGAAGCGGTAGTTACGGATTTCATCGAGCGTAGGGGCCACGGTGTAGCCGTCCAGTGCCTGCAGCAGGATGCGCGGGTTGCCGTCCTTGACGCCGGCCATGGCCAGCACATGGGTGAGCAGTGGGCCGCTGAGCGTGTGGACCTTGCCATCGTATTCGAGCGTGGGTTTGATGGTGATGGCGGGCAGGGCGGCCAGTGCGGCGTAGTCGAACGTGTAGGCCTTGCTGAAGTTGGCCTTGTGCTTGCCCAGCATCTGGTCAAACGCCGGGTCGAATGCGCCGCGGTTGGATTTGCCGATCTGGCCGGTCAGTGTCAGCAGTACCGGGCCGGGTGTGCGGCGGCCGGCGGCAGCGACGGGGAGACTGGTGGCGGCAAGGCCTAGCGCACTGGTTTGCAGGAATTGACGCTTGTTCATGTGTTGATCGCTTTCTGATGCGTTGTGAACTTACCTGGCTTAGCGCTTGCGCCCACCCATGATGGAGCCCAGCACACCCCGCAGGATCTGTCGCCCGACCTCGTTGGCCACCGTGCGCGCCATGCTTTTGGCGGCTGTCTGGACGACACCGTCGTGCTTGCCGCCGCGCGGGCCGGTGCGGCCGAACAGGAATTCGCCGAGCACGCCGCCTATGCCGCTACCGCCGTCTTCTGCCTGCGGAGCGGGTGTACCTGCCGGTGTAGCAAGCGGTGCAGGTGCGCCACCCGCGGCGGCTGGCGCGCCGCGCAGCTTCTCGTAAGCGGATTCGCGGTCTTCGATTTTTTCGTAATGGCCATAAATGGCCGAGCCCTCGATCTGCGCACGGCGCTCATCGGGGCTCAGCGGACCAAGGCGCGATCCGGGCGGCAGGATGAAGGCGCGCTCGACCACGTCCGGGCTGCCGCGCTCATCCAGAAACGAGACCAGTGCTTCACCCACGCCCAGTTCCATGATCGCGGCTTCGGCATTGAAGGCCGGATTGGCGCGCAGCGTTTCGGCGGCTACCTTGACGGCCTTCTGGTCGCGCGGGGTGAATGCCCGCAGCGCGTGCTGCACGCGGTTGCCGAGCTGGCCGAGGATGGACTCGGGGATATCGAGCGGATTCTGGGTCACGAAGTACACGCCTACGCCCTTGGAGCGGATCAGGCGGACGACCTGTTCGACCTTCTCAACCAGCGCGTCGGGCGCATCGGCGAACAGCAGGTGGGCTTCGTCGAAAAAGAACACCAGCTTGGGTTTGTCTCGGTCGCCCACTTCGGGCAGTTGCTCGAACAGCTCAGCCAGCAGCCACAGCAGGAAGGTCGCATACAGCTTGGGGCGCTGGTAGAGCTGGTCGGCGGCGAGCACATTGACCACGCCATGGCCGTTGGCATCGGTCTGCATCAGGTCGTTGATGTCGAGCATGGGCTCGCCAAAGAAGCTCGCTCCGCCTTCCTGTTCCAGGCTCAGTAGGCCGCGCTGGATGGCGCCGATGCTGGCGGCCGAGATGTTGCCGTATTCGGTGGTGAACTGCTTGGCGTTGTCCCCGGTGTACTGGACCATGGCGCGCAGGTCTTTGAGATCAAGCAGCAGCAGGCCATTGTCGTCGGCGATCTTGAACACCAGTTGCAGCACGCCGGCCTGCACTTCGTTCAGATTCAGCAGCCGCGCCAGCAGCAGCGGGCCCATATCGGAGATGGTCGCTCGGGCGGGGTGGCCGCTCTTGCCGAACACATCCCAGAACGCGACGGGGCAGGCGGCGTAGTCGAGCGTCTCACCCAGCTGGTCCAGACGTGCCTGCAGCTTGGGCGATGAGGCGCCCGCGGCACCGATACCCGATAGATCTCCCTTCACATCGGCCAGGAACACCGGCACACCGATCTGACTGAATGACTGCGCCAGACGCTGCAAGGTGACAGTCTTGCCCGTACCGGTGGCCCCGGTAATCAGGCCGTGGCGGTTGGCAAGGGCAGGGAGGAGATGCAGAGCCTGCGTGGCGGATTTGGCGATCAGCAAGGGCTGTGTCATGGCGTTTCCTGATGGCAGCGTGGGCCTGCACGGACCGGGCAGGCGGAAGCGTGAGTATCAACGAAGCGGTAGCGGCAGGGTAGGGGTAGCCCAGGTTTGTCGCAGGGTCCAATGCAGCCTTGGACCTGATTGCCCCCTGCAGCGATGACCGGAACGCAAAAAAGGGCGCCTCGCGGCGCCCAATAAGGGAGACGTATTCGATCAGGCCTGCGGTTTGGCCGGTGTGACTGCGCTGAGTTCCAGTTGGCCATCCTTGACCGGGATGCGGTCGCTGGTGGGTGGCAGATCCATGCGGACCGTGGCTTCCTTGCCATCAAGCCGGTAGCGCACGTCGTAGCCCACGAGTTCCTCGCGGGTACGGGTAACGGTTTTGCAGCGTTGCTCGGTGCGCGTGACCGTATCCTTGTTCTGCAGGTTCTTCTGCATCTGGTTGCCCGCGTAGGCACCACCAGCCACGCCGGCCGCCGTGGCCAGCTTCTTGCCGTTACCACCGCCTACCTGGTTGCCCAGCAGTCCACCGACCAGTCCACCGATCACCGTGCCCGCAACGCGATGCTCGTCCTTGACCGGGGCTTTTTGCACCACCTGAACCTGCTCGCATTGCTGCTCGGGCGTTTTGACCTCTTTGTGCGCGGCAGTAACGCTGAGCACCTCGGCGTAGTCCGGCCCTTTGAGCGTCTGGTAGCCGGCCACCGCACCAAAGGACAGTACGGCGGCACCACCGATCATGGCACCCATCATCATTGACTTGTTCATTTCGCGGCTCCTGCGTTTGCCGGTCTTGTCCGGCGCTTGAGGCCCATTATGTGCGGACGGCCTGAATCGAAACTGAACAAATATGACAAATGGAAATGAGCGCCTGCGTCATTGCGCCCGCGCCAGACAGGCCCGATAGCGGCCATCCACCCGCTTGGCGAACCACTCGGTCGTCAGCTTGCGGGTGATCTTGGGGCTGATCAGGCGGATTTGCGGGAATACGGCGCGCGGCATGGGCTTGCCGGCCTTGGCGTCGGCCAGGGTGAATAGACGCTGGTACAGCGTCGATTGATCGAACTCGCTGGCTTTTTCCTGGCGCAAGTCGCGGTCGATCTCGGCCTGGCTTAACTTGAGCTGTGTGGCCAGTTTGGCCAAGGCGAGCTGGGTCTCGCTGCGCGTGCGGGCAGGGCGGCCGGCTTCGTAACGCAGCAGGTCGCCATCCAGTGCGAGTTTGCGGCCGGACAAGCGGCTCAGCGCCGCCTGGAAAGCCGCGTTACGGCTGGCATAACGGCCAGCGTTGTAATCGGCAAAGCGGTAACGCATATCCCGATAGGGTGCGCGGTAATGCAGGAGGATGGCGATGCCGAAGTACACGCCGCCACGGCGGGTGAACACCTCGTTGCGCACGCTGCCCTCATAGGCATACGGATAGGGCCAAGCCTGGGTATGCCCCTCGGCGAACGCCACGCTGACCTGCATGGGTCCGCCGGTGCGGATGGGATTCGGTATCGATACCGGCAAGCCCATTGCACGGGCTTCTGCGGCCATTTCCTCGAACAGCGCATTCATCTGCCGCTCGGTCCTGAGTGTATCGATCCGCTTGGCGTAGCTCAGGCCATTGCGGCTTTTAATCTGCAGGGCAGCGCGTACCAAGGGCATGGGAATATGTTTGGCATTGGCTTTGGCTTCGATCTGCTTCCACACCATCTTGCCCAGGCCCGGCACGGGCGGATCGGCCTTCCACAACGATTCCTGCTCGATTACCGCGCTGGTCGCACAGAAGTATTCAGCGGTATACGGGATTTTCAGTGCCGTGAAGGCCTTGAAGATATCGGCTGACCAGCCAGCACGGTCGGGAATCTGCCGGGGCAAGACCTGATCGAGCAGCGCCTTGCCGGCACGCGGGTCCGTCCAGCGTGGCGGTGGCACGGGTGCTGGATTCGGCAGGGGGGCGGTGGGGGCGGCAACCATGGGTGGCATCGTTCCGGGCACGGCAGGCGAGGGCGGCGCGACAGGATCGGCGGGGATCGCTTCGGGTGCCACGGGTGGCGACAACGGGGTGACGGTGGTGGCACAGCCACTCAGCAGCAACAGGAGGATCAGGAAGCGCAATGGCATGGGCACGGTATCGGGCCGTAAGCGGTGAAGCCGCAAGGATAGCGGTTACACTGCCGGCATGGATCAAAAGCCCCCGTTTGCCGACCTCACCCCCGATACCCTGCTCGACGCGATCGACGCGCTGGGTCTGCCTGCCAGCGGCAGCCTGCTGGCCCTCAACAGTTACGAGAACCGCGTGTATCAGGTGGGCATCGATGACGCTCCGCCCATCATCGCCAAGATCTACCGCCCTGATCGCTGGACTGACGCGCAGATACAGGAAGAGCACACCTATACCCAGCAATTGGCCGCCGCTGAAATCCCCGTGATTGCACCGATGGTGGTCAACGGCAACACGCTGCACAGCCACGCTGGCTACAAGCTCGCCGTGTTTGCCCGCCGTGGCGGCCGCTGCCCCGAGATCGGCCAGCCCGATGTGCTGGAATGGATAGGCCGCTTTCTGGGCCGCATCCACGCCATCGGCCAGACCGAGCCCTTTGTGCACCGCCCGGCTATCGATATCCACACCTTTGGCGAGGAGCCGGTGGCCTGGCTGCTGGACAGCGATTTCATCCCCACCGAGCTGCGCGACGACTACCGTGCCCAGACGCAACTGGCGCTCGACGGCGTGCGCCGTGCGTTTGATCGGGCCGGCAATGTGGCGACGCTGCGTCTGCATGGCGATTGCCACCTCGGCAATATTCTCTGGACCGACGCCGGCCCGCACTTCGTGGATTTTGACGATGCCCGCACCGGCCCTGCCGTGCAGGACTTGTGGATGCTGCTCGGTGGCGAGCGCGAAGAGCAATCGCGCCATCTGGGCGATCTGCTCGCCGGTTACGAAGACTTCTGCGAGTTCAACACGCGCGAGCTGCATCTGGTCGAAGCGCTGCGCACTTTGCGCATCATCCATTACGCCGCCTGGCTGGCGCGGCGCTGGACGGACCCGGCCTTCCCGGCTGCCTTTACCTGGTTCGGCACCGCGCATTACTGGCAGCAGCATCTGCTGCAACTGCGCGAGCAGATTGCACAGATGGCTGAACCGCCCTTGTGGTCCCACTGAGTCGTCCCCAATTGCTGGTTTGCCATCCCGCACAACCCACCAAGGAAATGCCATGAGCCTTTCGATGTACCAAGCCTCGATCCCCGTGTTCATCCGCATGCTGGGCAATCTCAGCAACCTGCTCGACAAGGCCTTGGCCCACGCCGAGGCCAAGAAGTTCGATCCGACCATCCTGGTGAACGGCCGTCTGGCGCCCGATATGTTCCCGTTGTCGCGGCAGATCCAGATCGCCACCGATGGCGTGAAGGGCTGCGCTGCGCGTCTGGCAGGGGTCGAGATTCCCAGTTATGCCGATACCGAGACCACCATCGACGAACTCAAGGCCCGCATCGCCAGGACGGTGGCTTTCCTGCAAACGTTTACGCCTGCACAAATCGACGGTACCGAAGACAAGACCGTCACGCTCAAGCTGCGCGGCGAGGAGACCCAGTTCCAGGGCCAGCCCTATCTGCTCGACTTTGTGCTGCCCAATCTGTATTTCCACATCACCACGGCTTACGCCATCCTGCGCCATAACGGGGTCGAGATCGGCAAGCGCGATTATCTGGGCCCTTATTAAGCCGTAGCTGTTGTATCAAGGACAGCCAGCCGGGCAAAACCGGCATGGCTGTCTAGAATCCGGAATGGCCGGTGCGCATTGCGCGTGCCGGAATGGAAGCGGGAACCATGCCCAAACCGGATCCGGATCTGCAAAGCCTGGCGATTGAGCTGGAATCGTTGCGCGCCGTGCTCGACGAGATCGGCGCCTATGTGTTCACCAAGGATCTGGATGGCCGCTACACCTATGTGAACCGTCGGGTGCTGGAGCTGTTCGGGGTGACCCGCGATCAGGTGCTCGGCAAGGACGACCGCGACTTTTTCGATCTCGATCTCTCGCAGCAGCTACGTCAGAATGACCTGCGCGTGATGCAGACCGGTGAGGTCACCGAGAGCGAGGAAACCAACGTCATCCGTGCCACGGGTGAGACGCGGGTTTACTGGTCCATCAAGAAGCCGATGCGTGATGCGGAGGGCCATATCATCGGCCTGTGCGGCATCTCCTCCGACATCACCGAACACAAGCGCCTGGAAAATCAGGTGCGTGAGCAGAAAGTACTGCTCGATACCATACTCGATAACATCGATGCCTATGTGTACATGAAGGATGTGAACCGCACCTGCCTGTACGCTAACCAGAAGCTGGCCGATCTGTATGGGCACCCGGTCGAACGGATGATAGGCCGCACCGATGGCGAGTTGCTGAGCCGCGAGATTGCAGACAGCTTCTGGGCGTTGGATCAGAAAGTCTTCAGTACCGGGCAGCGCCATGTCGGCGAGGAATCCTTTACCGACCGCAAAGGACGGGTACGTCACTACTGGACCATCAAGGTCCCCTGGCCAACGGCCAGCGGCTTGCCGGGTCTGATCGGTTTCAGCACCGATATCACCGAGCTGCACGAGCTCAAGGAAGAACTGGAGCGCCAAGCCAGCACCGACAGCCTGACCGGCATCGCCAACCGACGCAGTTTTTACGAACATGCCGAGCGCGAATACACGCGTAGCCGCAGGCACGCATTTCCATTGTCGGTGATTGCCATTGATGTCGATCACTTCAAGCGCATCAATGATGAGTACGGCCACCCGGTCGGTGACGCCGTCTTGCAGGATGTTGCTGCATGCTGTCGCATCGCACTGCGTAACGAAGACATGCTGGGCCGGACCGGTGGCGAAGAATTTGCCATCCTCTTGCCCAGCACGCCCAGCACCACAGCCATGGAGGTGGCCGAGCGCATGCGCCAGCTGATCGCAAGCCGCGAAGTCAGCGCAGCCTTCCCCGAGCTGCGTATCAGTGCCAGCTTTGGCGTCGCCAGCCTAGTCGATACCGACCAGCGTTTCGATACGCTGTTCTCGCGTGCGGACCATGCCTTGTACGAAGCGAAGTTGCAGGGGCGGAATCGTGTTGCGCTACGTGCCTGAGGTACTCCGGTTTTTCACAAGCGCCATCAAACGGGTCGATTCGCCAGTTTCGGCTTATGGAATCCAGTCAAAGCCCCCATCCTAGGATGGGGGCTTTGAAGACTGTCCGGACAGCGTATTCTCAGTGTTGTCCGAGCAAAAGCTTGGTCATTTGCCTGCAGTAGCGGTTTTTATGATGGTTCCGTAGTCACCGGTAACCCAAGCGGTATTGTTGTCGATCAGTGTGATACTGCGAAGGTCCTCAGATACCCCAGACTTCTGTTCCGCCCATGTGGCACCGCCATCCGTGCTGCGCAGAATCCGGCCTTTGGCGCCAACCGCCCATACCACTTTGCCATCCAGCGTATTCACAGCAAGCATGACATTCGAGGCGCTGGTGTCCTGAACGACCCAGGTAGCGCCGCCATCCTTTGTTCCCAGCACGGACTTGGTCGAGCTGGTCGCCCAGGCCGTCGTTGCGTTATAGGCTTTCAAAGATGTGATTCTGGTACCGGCCGCTCCAGTCGCCTGCAGATTCCAGGTTTTGCCGCCGTCTATCGTCCCGTATATGGCGCCATTATCACCGCTAACCCAAGCGGTTTTGTCGTCAACGGCCGTAATAACCGGTGGTGTGGATGATGAGTATGCGGAGGATGAAATGGGGGTAGAGAGTTCCCAGGTCACGCCCCCATCAAGGCTGCGTCCGGCCGTATGGATATATTGTCCGGATACATAGGCCGAGCCAATCGTCCAAACAACAGTTTCACTGACTACAGTGATACCTGAAGGCGCCCATGATTGCTGGCCACTTACTGTGAGTGTGGTCCAAGTCACGCCCTTATCAGCGCTCTTCACAAATGAGTTTGAGCTGCAGCCAAGCCCGATCAGCGTGGTGCTGCTAACTTTTTGCAGATTGCGAACACAAACGTCGGTTCTCTTCGTCCAAGTCAGCCCACCATCTTTCGTGCTATGCAGTTCGTAGCTCAGGGGCATCAACGCTTCGTCGGCGTTTAGCGCTGCTATGGGGTGCGTACTGCCCGCGTATTGGCTGAGAACGCCACGGTTGGCACTCACCCAAGTCTTGCCATTGTGCATCGCGAATACGGTACCGCTGCTCCCGACGACGATGGCTGAGTCGGCATTCAGCACGGATAGCGAGCTGAGTGCTTTACGGCAGTAGGAGCACAACTCCGGCGGGGACCAGTCCGTCCATGTCACGCCGCCGTCTTGCGATCGTATGACATACCCGGAATTGTCCAGAAGATAGAGATTGCTGGCATCGAGCGCATGAAGCTCGACATAGCTCCCCCAAGAGTAGGCACGGCCCGGGACCTTGATGGGCAGGCTTGTCCAAGTCACGCCGCCATCCACGGTCTTTTTCAGATTGCTGCTTGAATTGCTGTCAATTAGCCAAGCCGTCTGGGCATCGATGGCTTTCACGGCTCTGCCATTGGCGTTCGGCATCGACTTCCAGGACTTGCCGCCATCTTCGGTTCGGTAGGTGCCGCTGTAGGCTGTGGTCACCCAAGCAACATTGGCACTGGGTGCGCTGACAATGTGACTGATGGATGGGTAGTAGTTGCTGCCTACTGTCGATTTGGCCCATGTGGTGCCGCCATCGTCGCTGCGTAGTAGTGTGTAGTAGCTGCTAGCCCACAGCGTCTTGGCATCCACAGCGACGATGCGAGTAAGTGACTCGGTAGTGCCGGACTTCTGGATCTCCCAGGTTTTGCCAGCATTAACTGTTTTTGCGATGAGCCCGTTACCACCGACCACCCAGGCTGTATTTTCATCAATAGCATCCACACCAGAAACCGAATGGTAAGTGGTCAAACCCAGTGGTCGTTCCGACCAGTTAAGGCCACCGTCCACCGTATTCAAAATCGTGCCATTGATACCAACTGCCCAGCCCACCTTGGCGTTCACCAATTTCACATTGGTGAGCGAATGAACCGTGGGCAGATAGCCTTGCTTGCACCACCCGGACAGGGCTTCTGATCCGGAGCAGGAGAACCCTTCCAGCCCGGCAAAATGCCCGATCTGTACTTTGCCAGTTTGTGTAGTCTTGCCGGCAGAGCTCGTCAAGGTGAGGGTAACGGTGAAGTCACCGGCGCTCTGGTACAGGTGCTCAGGTTCAGCCAGTGTGCTGCTCTGGCCGTCGCCAAACTCCCAGAGATATTGAATGCTCAGGTTGGATGGGTTGCTGATATTGGCTTTGAATTTCACTGCCTTGGCAATGTCAGCGCGTGCGGGCACTTGCACCTGCGCTGATGCAGCTACTGCCTGAGGCTCGTTGCTGCCACCACCGCCTCCGCCGCCGCACGCGGTGAGCAAGAGTGAAAAGAGAATAGACACGGCGAAGCCGGCCGGCCGACTGCGTCGGCTGGGGCCAGAATTGAATACTGACAAGATGGAACCTCCCGCAAAGCGAGGCACTCATTTAGCCGGAACTCTTCCGGGTTGCTGGCGCCTCGGCGTTGTTTTCGAATCAGCCGTCGTTCTTGACGGCGGCGGCCGCAAGATAGCGATAAATCGACGGTCTGTCGACGCCGGGCAGGGAACTTTGCGTGCTTAGTAATAAACGAATCGCGCCGACCTTTTCCTTTGATGGGCGGGAGCAAGAAAAGCAAAAGCCCCGACCATCAGGTCGGGGCTTTTCTTGTTCTGGCGGAGAGGGAGGGATTCGAACCCTCGTTAGGATATTATCCTAAACACGCTTTCCAGGCGTGCGACTTAAACCGCTCATCCACCTCTCCAGAAGGCCGCGCATTATGCCCGAAGGTGCAGGGCTCCGCAATCTGGCGGCAAGGTCACGTGTTGGTGGGGCGAGTGAGGCCGCTGACCTTGGCGTGCAGGCCGCATTCCTTGCTGTCCGGATTCTCCCACCACCAGCGGCCGGCGCGGATATCTTCGCCGACGGCAATGGCGCGTGTGCAGGGCGCGCAGCCTATGCTGGGATAGTGGCGGTCATGCAGGGCGTTGTAGGGTACTTCAAACGCCTTGATATAGGCCCACACGTCTTTCTCGGTCCACTCGATCAGCGGGTTGAACTTGGTCAGATTGTTGCCGGCATCCCACTCCTGCGCCTGCATGTCGGTCCGCGTGGTCGATTGTTCGCGGCGCAGACCGGTGACCCAAGCTGTCTTGCCGGCCAGGGCACGGGCCAGTGGTTCCAGTTTGCGGATGCGGCAGCAGGCCTTGCGATTGTCGATGCTATCGTAGAAACCGTTGATGCCATGTTCGGCAACATAGGCTTCTACCGATTCCGCCCGGGGGAAGTAGACCTTGATCGGAAAGCTTGGATAGCGCGTCCCGGTCTCTTGCAGCAGGGTGTAAGTCTCGGCGGGCAGCCGGCCGGTATCGAGGCTGAAGATACCGATATCAATATTGTGGCGGGCAATCAGGTCGGTGATGACCATGTCTTCGGCGCCGAGCGAGTTGGCGAACACGGCTGGGCTGTGCTCGGCGGCAATGGTTTGCAGCAAGGCCAGGGTGGCAGCGAGCTTGGCGTCGAGTTCGGGGCTGAGGGCTTGTGTCATTGCGGAGCACTCCGTGGGGCACGGCCGGGAAGCGGTGCGATGAGAGGGTATTTACCAGACGAGTTTGGTGCCGACCACCGCCAGCATGATCGCCAGAATCGGACGCAGTATGCCGTCGGGCACTTTGCCTGCCATATGGCTGCCGATCCAGATGCCGGGCAAGGAACCACACAGCAGCAGGCCCAACATGCCCCAGTCGATATGCCCCATGCCGGCATGGCCCAGACCCGCAACCAGGGTCAGCGGTACGGCGTGGGCGATTTCGGTGCCCACCAGCCGCGCTGTGGGAATCAACGGGTACAACAGGAACAGGGCCACCGTGCCAACTGCGCCTGCGCCAATCGAGGTCAGCGTCACCAGTACACCCAGCAGTGCGCCGGTGGCTAGCGTATTGATATCACGGCTGGGGGAATGCTTGGGTGGCGGTGGGGCGTTGACGCCACGGGTCCACTGCAGCAGCTTGGTTTTGAGCAGGATGGCCAGCGCCGTCAGCAGCAAGGCAATGCCCAGCGCATGCTTGATGAGGTTGTTGAGGGTTTCGAGATCGGGCCGCCAGATATGCAACGCAATCAGCGTGAGCACGGTGGCCGGTACGCTGCCGCCGGCCAGCCAGCGCACGATGCGCCAGTCCACATTGCCGGCTCGTTGGTGTACCAGCACACCACCACCCTTGGTGATGGCGGCATAGAGCAGGTCGCTGCCTACGGCCGTGGCGGGCGGTACGCCAAACCACAGCAGGATAGGCGTCATGAGCGAGCCGCCGCCGATACCGGTAAGACCGACAATCAGGCCTACCGCAAAACCGGCAACAATAAAGGCGACTTCCATGCGCGTGCCGATCTCCACAAAAGAGGGGCATGGTAGTCGCTTGGGCTAATAAGCAATAAAGACGCGTGTGTTAAGATTTTATAAGAGCCGGTTATTATCGGTCGACAGACTTCCCAATCTCCCCAGACTACGGGCCAGCCATGAAGCTTCAGCAACTGCGTTACCTGGTCGAGGTCGCCAAGCAAGGCCTCAATGTGTCGGATGCTGCCGAGGCGCTGCATACCTCCCAGCCCGGTATTTCCAAGCAGATCCGCCTGCTGGAGGACGAGCTCGGTGTGCAGGTGTTCGTGCGCAACGGCAAGCGCGTTGTGGATGTCACCGCTCCGGGCAAGGAAATCCTGAAGATTTCCGAGCGTATTTTGCGGGAAGCCAAGAACCTCAAGCGCGTGGCAGAAGAGTTCGTCAATGAGCAGGAAGGCAGCCTGGTCGTGGCGACCACGCACACTCAGGCGCGGTATGCCTTGCCGCCTACCATCCAGGATTTCATGCAGCGCTATCCGGGCGTGAAGCTGCAGATCAAGCAGGGTAGTCCCACACAGATTTGTGAATACGTGCTCGAAGGCTCGGCCGATGTGGTGGTGGCTACCGAGGGGATAGACCAGTTCCCTGAGCTGGCCAAACTCGATTGCTATGAATGGAATCGCAGCATCATCGTGCCGGACGATCATCCCTTGCTTGATTGGAAGGGCCCGCTGCCGCTGGAGGAAGTGGCCAAGTACCCGATCATTACCTACGACTTTGCCTTTGCAGGCCGCTCCAAGATCAACCGCGCGTTCGAGTCCAAGGGCATTACACCCAATGTGGTGCTGACGGCGATTGATACCGATGTGATCAAGACCTATGTCGGTTTGGGTCTGGGGATCGGCATCATTGCCAGCATGGCGTTTGATGCGCGCCGCGATACCGGCTTGTTCGCCATTGATGCCTCACACCTGTTCGAGCCCTCTACCACGCATATCGGTATCCGGCGCGATGCCTACCTGCGCGGTTACACCTTTGCTTTCATTGAGCGCTTTGCGCCGCACCTGAGCCGCAAGGTGGTGGAGAAGGCACTGGCCAAGGACGAGGCGGATTAAGTTTTTACCGCTGCGCTGGGCGCAGCGGTATTTATCATGCCGCCTTAGCAGCCGTTGCTGCTGCAGTAGCCGCTATATTGGGCGGCAACCGTGTTGAAAACGGCGTCGCGTATCCTGTCCCATGTCGATGTGCTGGGGTAGTCATTCGTACTCATCGCTACCGAGGCGCCCATGCTGGGAATGTAATACATCAGAGACTTGTAGTTCAGCAGGGTGCCTGTATGGCCGAAGTAGGGGATGCCGCTGGCTGACGTGAAACGGATGGTGCCCAGCCCATAGCCAGTACTGTTGGTTTGCGCGCTTTGCATGGCATTGACCGATGCGGTATTCAGGAAGCCGCCATGGAAGGTCGATTTGATGTACTGCGCCACCTCCGCCGGCGTGCCTACCAGTGCACCTGCACCTTTGACACTGCTGGTTGAGTACGCATAGGCCCGGCTGCTCTCGACTAGATTGCTGATACGTTGTGTGCTGGTGCTGTTCAGGTCCATGAAAAGATTGCCCAGTCCCAGCGGTTGGGTAACCCATTGACGCACCGCCTCATCCAAGGGCATCCCGGTTTTTTGCTCCGCCAGCATGCTCAGCAGGTAGAAATTGCCATTGCTGTAAGCGTAGCTGCTGCCGGCCGCGAACTGAGCGCCCAGCGCATTGATATAGCCCACGATTTCGGAATCGGTATAGAGGTGCCCGCTGTCGCTGGTTGAGCTGAGAAAGGCGCTGCTCTCGTTCAGGTAATCTCCCACGCCGGCCGAGTGGTTCAGCAGCTGGCGAATGGTCATCGTGTTGCCGTTGGGCAAACCAGGTATCTGGATGTGCTGATCCAGACGATCATCGATGTTCAGCCTGCCCGCTTCCTGAAGCTTCATGATCAACGTTGCGGTGACGTTCTTGCTGACACTGCCGAAGCGGTATCGATGCAGAGATGGGTCTACAGCTTGCGTCGTCGGCGCAGCAACACCGGTCGAGGCATTGACCAGGCCCTGATCTGGCGTCACGACTGACACTGCCACACTTGGGAGCCCGCTGCGGTCCCAAGCGCTGTTCAAGTTGGTTTGCAAGCGTTGTTGAAATGCCGCGCGGTTGTACAACCCGCCTTCCCAGCGCGTATAGAGGCAGGCGTTGCCGCCACCCAGGGTGGTGCATCGTTGGGTCAGGCTCGTGGAGAAGTTGGCATAGACTTGGGTAATGCTGCCGAGTGTTTCCACGCACAGATTGTCATGACTGCTGCTAACCAGTGTTCCCGCCGGGCAAGCCTTCTTGCCTCGGACGCTGGTAACCAGTGTGCGGGTCCAGCGAGGCAGACTGAGCGTGGTGCCATTCACGCTATAGGGTGCTGTGGCAGTGCATATTGCGCCGCTACCTTTGCTGACACAGGCACTGGTCATGCTTTGCGTGAATGGGCCATAAACATATGTGGTATCCGCACAGAAGCCGAGTGTGCTGTCAAAGGTGCTGCCGGTCGGGCAGGCCGCATGGGTGACGATTGCCAGCAGTGCCATGCATCCGGAAAGTGCCATCTGATGATTCATGTTGTCTCACCCTGTGTTGGTTTGGTGTGGCGCCCGACCGGACCCGACCGCGTGCGGTTGGAACTCACTCAACATGGTTGACACAGATGATTCCCTCCAATGCCAATCAGCCTCTCTGGCATAACCAGGGTAAATGACCATTTTTGGACCGCCCAATGCAGATGTGCGATAGGCGGGCTTTACATTTCACGTTTCTGATATAACATACCGATAAGAATGTTTACTTGAGATGAATGGAAAAGGAGAGCCAACATGAAACTGCTGCTGATCCCCGCGCTGGGCCTGATGCTCACTGCCTGTAGCATCCATGTGGATACCGACGAGAAAACCGGTGATGTGCGCAATGTGCACGTCTCCATCGGCAGCCTTGGCGGCGTAAAGGGCAATGGCAAGGCGGCGACCGAGAACCGCACCATGGCTGCGGTCAAGGAAGTGGAGTCCACCGGCTCGGTGGATGTGGACATCCGCATCGGTGATACGCCGGGCCTGGTGGTGAGTGGTGACGAGAACCTGCTGCCGCTGATCGAGACCGAAGTATCGGGTGATCGCCTCACCATCCGTACCCGCAAGTCGTTCTCGACTGACCAGCCACTCAAGGTCGTGGTGACGACGCCTTCGCTGTCACGCGTCAAGCACACCGGCTCGGGAGATGTGAGTGTGGATGGCCTCAAGGAAGGTGATCTGGACGTGGAATCCACCGGCTCGGGCGAAACGCGCGTGGCAGGCAAAGTGGCTTCGCTGGGTTTGCGCATGATCGGTTCGGGTGACTTCAGCGGGGAGTCGCTGATGCCAGCCAATGTCAAAGTAGACCTCACCGGCTCGGGCGATGTACTGCTCGGCAGCGTGACGGTGGAGCGCTTCGAGGCCAGCATCAAGGGCTCGGGCAGCGTAACGGCCAAGGGGATCGCCAAGCAGCTGGTGGGTAGCGTGATGGGCTCTGGCGACTTGCAGCTGGACGCGCTCAAATCCGAAACGGCCGAGGTGAGCGTGCTGGGCTCGGGTGATGTGGCGATTTCGGCCAGTCAGGCGATCAAGGCAACGGCGACCGGCTCGGGTGAGATTACCGTGCATGGGCAGCCAGCCAAGCAGGAGATCAACGGTAAGAACGTAACGATTGTTTCCTGAGCTGACCTCACGGCTGACAGTCGAACAAGAAACACAACAAAAAAACCGGCGCAGTGCCGGTTTTTTTGTTGTGTGGATTCCATCGATGACCTGAGTGGAAGATATGGATCAGCTGGCCTGCCAGCGTGCGATGAAACCCGGTACCTCGTCGGGAGGGAGTGGCGCGGCGACCAGATAACCCTGCATTTCTTCACAGCCCAGATCGGCCAGGAAGGCGAGCTGTTCGGCGGTTTCCACACCCTCGGCAATTACCTGCAGGCGCAGGTTCTTGGCCAGACTGATGATGGCGGCCGCAATCGCGGCATCGTCGCTGTCGGTGAGGATGTCGATGACGAAGGAGCGATCCACCTTGAGTTTGTCCAGCGGGAAACGCTTGAGGTAGCCCAGTGAGGAGTAACCCGTACCAAAGTCATCGATCGAGAGGCGCACACCCATTTGCTTGAGTGAGTTGAGCGTCAGGATGGCGCCTTCCACATCATCCATCAGGGTGCTCTCGGTCACTTCCAGTTCCAGCCATTCTGCCGCAAGACCTGCGCTGGCCAGCGCATTGGCGGTTACCGCTTGCAACTGCTCAGCGAACTGGCGCGCCGATACGTTGACGGCCACCGGGGCAAACAGCAGCCCGGCATCCTGCCAAGCCTTGTTCTGGCGACAGGCTTCCTCGACGGCCCACTGGCCCATGGGCACGATCAGGCCGGACTCCTCGGCCACGGGAATGAAGCGGTTGGGTGGCACCAGCCCCAGATCGGGATGCTGCCAGCGCATCAGGGCTTCCATGCCGATGATCTGACGGGTCCGGATATCAATCTGCGGCTGGTAATAGAGCAGCAACTGCTGCTCGCTGAGCGCCCGGCGCAGCATATTGTCCAGCAGCAGCAATTCGGTGCTGCGCTGGTTCATGTCCTGGGTGAAAAAGCGGAAGGCATTGCGGCCAGCCTTCTTGGCGGCCTGCATGGCGGTCTCGGCACGCTGGGTCAGGCTCTCGTGGGCATTGTCGTCATAGGGGTAGACGGCAATCCCGATACTGGCGGTTACGGTCAGGGCCTCTGTGCCCACCTGATGCGGCTTGGCCAGGGCCTGCAGATATTGTTGGCATAACGGTGCCAGGTCTTCAGGCGTATCGAGATCAGGCAGCAGCAGCACGAACTGATCGGCCCCATAGCGGCTCACCGTCGCGCCGGCTGGCACCAGGTCAAGCAGGCGCTGGGCCACGGCGCGCAAGACCTGGTCGCCTTGATTCGGGCCCAGGGTATCGTTGATGGCCTTGAAGCGATCCAGATCTACAAACACCACACCCACCGGATCACCGCTGCGTTCGGCACGAGCCATAGCCTGGGTCATGCGGTCTGCCAGCAGGGAGCGATTGGGCAGGTTGGTCAGCAGGTCATAGTAGACCAGCTTTTCCATCTGTTCTTCGTAGCGCTGGCGTTCGGTCAGGTCGGTGATCACGGCCAGATAGTGCTCAACGGCACCCTCCTGATCCGTGACCCGTATCACCGATTGCCAAGTCGCCAGCAAACGGCCATCACGACAGCGGTAAACCACGTCACCCTGCCAGCTGTTGCTGTAATCGAGCGCGTGCCAGATATCGGTGTAGCGGTGGCCGGCGGCGTCGTTGGGGGTCAATGTCTGCGGATACTGGCCAACGATATCCTCGGCGGCAAAGCCGGTCAGCGCGGTAAAGGCCGGGTTGATCAGACGGATGCGCTGGTCGGCAGCAATGATCATCAGGCCTTCGGTGCTGTGCTCGAACATCAGCACGGCCAGCCGGGCGCGTTCGGCTTGCTGCAGTGCTTCGGTGATGTCGTGCGCGCTGACTACCACGCCATCAATGCGGCCGCTGGTATCGCTGATCGGCTCAATGCTGGTGCTGTAATTGAGCCATCGGCCGTCGGCATGCTGGCGCATGACTTTGAGCCGGGCACTGGCGCCGCCCAGTGCCTGTTCGAGTGCGGGGCGCAGCTGGGCGTAAAAGGATTCGGGCTGGAACAGGCTGCTGGCCGGGTAATCCATCATCCCTTCCTTGCTCGATCCTGTCAGCGCGCAGGCGGCACTGTTCACGAAGCGGCAGATCAGGCCTGCGTCAAAAATCAGCAAGGCGTCATTGGCGCTGCGTTGCAGGGCTTCAAGCAATAGGCAGGTTTGGTCGTTGACCAGCATGAGCAAGGGTTTCGTCACTGTCTCAGATTACTTTAGCCGATTCTAATGACGGCAGGCAGGATCTGCGTTGTGGAACAGGCGCAGCGCGCACCGGGCGGCGGAGTACAATCGGCCACTTACCGAGAGATGGCCATGATCGTTACCTTCCCGAACAGTCCGTTCCGTTTGCACCAACCGTTTCCGCCTGCGGGCGACCAGCCCACGGCCATCAACGAACTGGTCGAAGGGCTCGAAGATGGCTTGCGCTTCCAGACCCTGCTGGGCGTGACCGGTTCGGGCAAGACCTACACCATGGCCAACGTGATTGCGCGCACTGGCCGTCCGGCCATCGTGATGGCGCCCAACAAAACGCTGGCCGCGCAGCTGTATGCCGAATTCCGCGAGTTCTTCCCCGAGAATGCGGTCGAATATTTTGTTTCTTATTACGATTACTACCAGCCCGAAGCCTATGTGCCGAGCCGCGACCTGTTCATTGAAAAGGATTCGCAGATCAACGAGCACATCGAGCAGATGCGTCTGAGTGCCACCAAGGCCATGCTGGAGCGGCCCGACTGCATCATCGTGGCGACCGTATCGGCGATCTACGGTATCGGCGACCCGTCCGATTACCACAAGATGATCCTGCACGTGAAAGAGGGCGAAAAGATGCCTCAGTCCGAGCTGGTCACGCGGCTGGTGCAGATGCAGTACGAGCGCAATGAAATCGACTTCAGCCGCGGTACCTTCCGCGTACGCGGCGATGTGATCGACGTGTTCCCGGCCGAAAACGCCGATCTGGCCGTGCGTATCGGCATGTTCGACGACGAGATCGAGCAGATCCAGCTCTTCGATCCGCTCACCGGCCATGTACGCCAGCGTCTGGGCCGCTTTACCGTATTCCCGTCCAGCCATTACGTGACGCCGCGCGCCACCGTGCTGCGTGCCATGGAAACCATCAAGGATGAACTGCGTGACCGGCTGGCGTTCTTTCATAAGGAACACAAAGTGGTGGAGGCGCAGCGGCTGGACCAGCGCACCAAGTTCGATCTGGAAATGCTGCAAGAGATGGGTTTCTGCAAGGGCATCGAGAACTACTCGCGGCACTTTTCCGGCAAGCCGCCGGGCGCACCGCCCCCCACGCTGATCGACTACCTGCCGCGCGGCGCACTCATGTTCCTGGATGAAAGCCACGTGATGATCGGGCAGGTGGGCGCCATGTACAAAGGCGACCGTTCCCGCAAGGAAAACCTCGTCGACTATGGCTTCCGTCTGCCCAGCGCGCTCGATAACCGTCCGCTCAAGTTCGAAGAGTTCGAGCACATGTTGCCGCAAACCGTGTTTGTCTCGGCTACACCCGCCAAGTACGAGGCGGAGAAACAGGGCAAGGTGGTGGAACAGCTGGTGCGGCCGACGGGCCTGGTGGACCCCATCATCCATGTGCGTCCGGTGGCCACGCAGGTGGATGATCTGATGAGCGAGATCCGCAAGCGCACCGCCGTGGGCGAGCGCGTGCTGGTGACCACGCTGACCAAACGCATGGCCGAGCAGCTCACTGATTACCTCACCGAGCACGGCATCAAGGTGCGCTACTTGCACTCCGACGTGGATACGGTGGAGCGCGTGGAGATCCTCCGCGATCTGCGCCTGGGCGAGTTCGATGTGCTCATCGGTATCAACCTCCTGCGGGAGGGGCTCGATATTCCTGAAGTCTCGCTGGTGGCGATACTGGATGCCGACAAGGAAGGCTTCCTCCGTAGCGAGCGCAGCCTGATCCAGACCATCGGCCGCGCCGCGCGTAACCTCAACGGTACGGCCATTCTTTATGGCGACCGGATTACCGATTCGATGAAGCGTGCCATCGACGAAACCGAGCGGCGCCGCGCCAAGCAGGTGGCGTTCAACGAGGCTAACGGCATTACGCCGCGCGGGGTGCAAAAGCGCATCAAGGACATTATCGACGGCGTGTATGACGAGGACGAGGCCCGCGCCACCCGGCTGGAACGCAAGCGCCAGCTGGTGCTCGACGAGCTGGATGAAAAAGCCCTCGCCAAGGAACTCAAGGCTATCGAGAAAGCCATGCTGGATGCCGCCAAGAACCTAGAGTTCGAGAAGGCGGCGGAACTGCGCGATCAGCTTCACAAGCTGCGTGAACGGGTGTTTGGCGCCGCCTGAGTTGCCCCTGGGTGGCTTGCCCAACAAAAAACCGTGCAAGTGCACGGTTTTTTGTTTTCAGGCGCAGGACCCCGCGCCCATCGAGGGCTGTGGCGGCCTTAGAGGCGGAAGCTGTCCACCACCTGATTCAGCTCTACCGAGAGCTGCTCCAGCTGATCGATCACCTGACTGGTGCGATGCAGTTCGGCATCGCCTTCCTGCGCCCGTGCCGACATGCGTTCTGCCGCCCTCGCCATTTCCTCGGTGGCGCGCGATTGCTCGGTGGCGGCATCGCGGATCTCGGTGGTTTTGGTAATCACCTCGGCCATGTTGACCTGGATCTTGGCGATATGGGCCAGCGCCACATCCACCAGATCGACGCCGCTACGCACCGAATCGTGGGTCTGGCCGACCTTGCTGAGCGCTTGCTCCGTGGCCTGCCGCATCGAGCCGACCATCTTGTCGATTTCCAGCGTGGCCTGCCCGGTGCGTTCGGCCAGCTTGCGTACCTCGTCGGCCACCACCGCAAAGCCGCGCCCCTGCTCCCCAGCCCGGGCGGCTTCGATGGCCGCGTTGAGCGCCAGCAGATTGGTCTGGTCGGCAATTTCCTTGATCACGCTGGCAATCGAGCTGACCTGACCTGAACGGGCCTCCAGATCACTCATCACCCCGGCCAGCACATCCATGGATTGCGAGACATGACTGATCTCGCCGGATACCCGACCAACCGATTCGGCGCTATCTGCCGACAGGGCGCCGGCCTGTTCCACCGTGTGGGCGGCAGCGCGCGTGTTGTCGGCAATATGGGCCACGCTCACGGTGATCTGCTCAATGGTGGCTGCGGTGGCCTCGGCAAGCGAGGCGCTATCGCGAGAGCCCTCAGACAGGTGATCGGTCATCTGCCCCAGTTGCTCCACGCTGCTGTTGAGGTGATGGGTCTGATCCCGTACGCGCAGGAACATGCTGCGCAGCTGCTCCATGAACTGGTTGAAGCTCTTGGCGATTTCACCGATCTCGTCGCCGCTGCTGGCATTGAGCCGCACGGTCAGGTCGCCTTGGCCCGATGTGAGTGAGCGCATGGCATCGCGCAGCTTGCCGAGCGGCTGAGTAATGGTGGTGGTGACATAAAAGATCAGCGCCAGCGAGACCAGCAGGATGACCAGATCAATCACCACCATCCATTGCATGGTGCGGGTCACCGGGCCATAGACCTCAGCCTCGGCGATCTCTACCACCACAAACCAGCCCGCCGTGGGCAGATGGCTGGAAACGACCACCATGGGTCCGTTCGGACTGCGGTAATGGCCCAGGTTGAAGTTGCCTTTGTTGAGCAGGGTGGGTGCCACCTCGGTCATGCCCGGCAGGCTGGCCAGATCGACCTTGTTATCCACCTTTACCAGCGCCGGGTCGCGGTGAATCTGGATCTTGCCGGCCTCATCCACCACGAATACCTGACCGCTCTTGCCGATGGCCATCTGGCGCACACGGTCGGCCATGGCGGTCACGTCGATTCCGAGGCTGGCGACGGCACGCTGGCCTTTATCGTCTTTGGCCAGGGTGTTGATGAACATCATCACATTGGGTTTGCCGGGCTCGGCACCCAGGTTGAATCCATGGGACTGGCCGCTGGCCAGAAAAGCCTTGAACCAGCCGTCCGCACCATCCGGATCAACTTGCCGTGCCACGCCTTTTTCATCGTTGTAATAGTTGCGGGTGGTTTCGGAGGTCCACGACACCATGGCCGCGCCGGATTGTTCCTTCAGCCGTTTGGCATAGCGCTGCCAGAGCGGCACCCCCTCGGCCGGTTCGCCCGCGGCCATCCAGTCCAGTACGAAGGTATTGGCAGCCAGCTGCTGTGCCTGGCTCAGCGGTACCGACACCGATTTGTCCAGCTCGTTGCGTATGGCCTCGACCGTACGCACCAGCTCGTATTGCTCCAGCCGCTCGGTCAGGGCGGTCTTGAAGAGCCGGGCGGACACAAGGCCCACCGTCAGCAGGGAGGCGAGCAGGATCAGCGCAACGCTGACCAGGATCTTTTTCTGGACCGACCAGTTACTGAACATGCTTGCTCCTTATTGTTGTCTTGGCCAGTGATGCTGGCATGGCAACAGCCGGGATCACCGTGCTGACGCATGCCGATTGGCCAGTATCTCGCGCCATTCGGGGTCTTCTGCCAGTTGCGCCAGTACACGGTCGGCATAAGCCATCAGCGCCGCCTGGCGAGGATGGGTGAACAGATGCCGTGCATAGCGTTGCCGGGGCTCGCTGGCGATATGCATCCAGCTACGCAGGTCTGGCAATGTCTTCTCAAGATAGGGCAAGGAACTTGCCATCACAAACGCCACGTCCACCCGCTCGTACTTGAGCTTGAGCAGGCTGGCGTGCTCGGTATTGGCGTCGTCGCGGATCACCTTGTTCTGCTGGATCAGGGCTTCCAGATCCACATAACGGTGCCCGGTAATGCCACCCACGCGCAGCCCGATCAGCGACTCGGGCTGCTTGTATTCAACGGGCTGCCGCTTGCGGGAAATCACCAGATCGGCGTCCTGCATCAGCGGGCGCGACCACAGATAGCGGCGCATTGGCGCATCGCCAAACCAGCGTGGGTTGGCCCAGGCCACCATGCCTGGCCAATCGGGATGGCTGAGGGTTTCATCAAGCCGCCGCCGCGGCAGCAGCGTGGCAACGAACTGATAGCGCCCCCCGGATCGGGCAGTCAGTGCCTGCGCCAGCTTGCTGGTGAGGTTATCCGGACTCGCAGGCGAATAAGGCGGATCCGCGTAGTACGTATAGAGCGGTATCTGTTCCGGCGGCGCAGCCTGCAACGACAGGCAGACAGCAGCCAGCACCCCGCCCAGAAGGCGACCCAAGGTCAAGCCGCGTATCCGGCGACATGGTGTGGGCAAGGTGTTCAGACGGGCTACTCCCTATCGGGTGGTTGGTGGTGCGGTCAGCGCCGGCTGGCGTGCTTGAGGACCAGGTGGTTCAGTATCGACCATTCACCGGGGGGCGGCCAATCGGAGCACGCGGCCAGCTCTCACGGTGTGTTGTGATCGGGACCACACTCTCCCCGCAACAGGCGTTTGCCGCCCATCGGAAAAGCGTCGCCCGACCTGCGTGCAACAAGGCGCCCAAGCCGGCACGCCCACACCCCGATGCCACGGGCGCAAGCCTGCGCAAGGCGGGCAAAACGGGCGGTGTTGCATTGTTGCCAGCACACATTTCATGACATCCGCAAGCCTTGCGGTGCATGAGGTCAATCACTAGAATTAGTGGTCAGAACAAAGGAAAAACACTAGATGTAGTGTTTCTCCACAGATTTTGCACAGAGTTATGCACACGTCGTCCGGGCCTGCCGGACCAGCGCTTTCGCCGTGTGCCGTCTGGGCCGGAGGGGGTCAGGGTGTATCAAAACACCGCGACTTATCCACCGCTCCCGACACCCGAATACCCACCCTTGCGATGCATTTTTTGCGCCGCAACCCAGACAAACAGATCAAGAAGGGGAAAGCCTGACCATGTACGCCACCACCGAATCCGCCAGCAGCACGCGTGCGCCCTACACCTCGGGCAGCGAGAGCGTGACTGCCGCCACCGGCCAGCAAGTGGCCGAGTACAAGATCATCCGCCGCAACGGTTCCGTGGGCCCGTTCGAGCCGATGAAGATCTCGGTGGCCGTGACCAAGGCCTTCCTCGCTGTGAATGGCGGTGCCGCTGCCCAGTCGGCCGCCGTGCGTGAAACCGTGCAGCGCATTACCGATGCCGTGGTCAGCGCGCTGATGCGCCGCAAGCCCGAAGGCGGCGCCCTGCATATCGAAGACGTGCAGGATCAGGTTGAACTCTCCTTGATGCGTTCGGGCGAGCACGATGTGGCCCGCGCCTACGTGCTGTACCGCGAAAAGCGCCATCAGGAACGTCTGGCCAAGGGCGAGGCCGAGCAGGCCCCCGTGGCCTCCGGCATCAATATCAACGACGAAGGCGTGAGCAAGCCGCTCGACGTTGCCAAGCTGCGCGCGCTGGTGCAATCGGCCTGCTCGGGTTACGAGAGCGTGACCGATGTCGAACACATCGTCGGCGAAACCCTCAAGAACCTGTACGACGGCGTGCCCGCTGAAGAAGTGCGCAAGTCCGCCATCCTCAGCGCCCGCCAGCTGATCGAGAAGGAACCCGCCTACTCGCGCGTGACCGCCCGCCTGCTGATGCACAGCCTGCGCCGCGAAGTTCTGGAAGAAGAAGTCACCCACGAAGAAATGGCGACGCGCTACGCCGAATACTTCCCCAAGTTCATCAAGCAAGGTATCGAAGCCGAGCTGCTGGACCCGGAACTGGCCCAGTTCGATCTGGCCCGCCTGGGCGCTGCCATGAAGTACGAGCGTGATTACCAGTTCGATTACCTCGGCCTTCAAACGCTGTTCGATCGCTACTTCCTGCATATCCACGGCCATCGCATCGAGCTGCCGCAAGCGTTCTTCATGCGCGTGGCCATGGGTCTGGCCCTGCGTGAAATCGACCGCGAAGCCCGCGCCATCGAGTTCTACAACGTGCTGTCGACCTTCGACTTCATGTCCTCGACCCCGACGCTGTTCAACTCGGGCACGCTGCGCTCGCAACTGTCGTCCTGCTACCTGACCACGATTGCCGATGATCTCGACGGCATCTACGAAGGCCTCAAGGAAAACGCGCTGCTGAGCAAGTTTGCCGGCGGCTTGGGTAACGACTGGACGCCCGTGCGTGCACTGGGCAGCCACATCAAGGGCACCAACGGCAAATCGCAGGGCGTGGTGCCGTTCCTCAAGGTCGTCAACGACACCGCCGTGGCCGTGAACCAGGGTGGCAAGCGCAAGGGCGCGGTCTGTGCCTACCTGGAAACCTGGCACGCCGACATCGAAGAATTCCTCGAACTGCGCAAGAACACCGGCGATGACCGCCGCCGCACCCACGACATGAACACCGCGAACTGGATTCCCGATCTGTTCATGAAGCGCGTGATGGAAGGCGGTGAGTGGTCGCTGCTGTCGCCCAGCGAGGCGCCCGATCTGCACGACCTGTACGGCAAGGATTTCGAAAAAGCCTATCTGGCCTATGAAGCCAAGGGTGAACGCGGCGAGCTGCGTGTGTTCAAGCGCATCAAGGCGCTGGACCTGTGGCGCAAGATGCTGACCATGCTGTTCGAAACCGGCCACCCCTGGTTCACCTTCAAGGACCCGTGCAACCTGCGTAGCCCGCAGCAGCACGTGGGCGTGGTGCACAGCTCCAACCTGTGTACCGAAATCACGCTGAACACCAACGACAGCGAAATCGCCGTGTGTAACCTGGGTTCCGTGAACCTGGTCAACCACATGGTGCAAGGTGCCGATGGCAACTACACGCTCGATGGCGAGAAGGTGAAGCGCACGGTCAAGACCGCCATGCGCATGCTCGACAACGTGATCGACATCAACTACTACCCGGTCAAGAAGGCGCGCAACTCCAACCTCAAGCACCGTCCGGTGGGCCTGGGCATCATGGGCTTCCAGGATTGCCTGCACCTGCTGCGCACCCCGTATGCATCGGAAGGTGCCGTGCAGTTTGCCGACGAGTCGATGGAAGTCGTGGCCTACCACGCCTACTACGCCAGCACCGAGCTGGCCCAGGAACGTGGCCGCTACCCCAGCTACGCAGGCAGCCTGTGGAGCAAGGGCATCCTGCCGCAAGACAGCATCGATCTCTTGGGCGAAGCCCGTGGCGGTTATCTGGAAGTGGACCGTAGCGCGAAGCTGGACTGGACCGAGCTGCGTAGCCGCATTGCCAGCTACGGCATGCGTAACAGCAACTGCCTGGCCATTGCCCCGACGGCGACCATTGCGAACATCGTGGGTGTGTCGGCTTCGATCGAGCCGAACTACCAGAACATCTTCGTGAAATCGAACCTGTCGGGCGAGTTCACCGTCATCAACGAGCACCTGGTCCACGATCTGAAAGAACGTGGTCTGTGGGACGACGTGATGATCGGCGACATCAAGTACTTCGACGGTTCGCTGACCCGCATCGACCGCGTGCCGGCCGACCTGAAGGCGCTGTACGCCACGGCCTTTGAAGTGGAAGCCCAGTGGCTGGTCGAATGTGCGTCGCGTCGTCAGAAGTGGATCGATCAGGCACAGAGCCTGAACATCTACATGGCCGGTGCCTCGGGCAAGAAGATGGACGATCTGTACAAGCTCGCTTGGGTACGTGGCCTCAAGACCACTTACTACCTGCGCACGCTGTCGGCATCGAGCGCCGAGAAGTCGACGGGCCGTGGTGGTGAGCTGAATGCAGTGCCTGTGGCCGGCGGTGTGTCGCAAGCTGCGGCAGTGGCGGCACCGGTGGCGGCTGTGCCGGTGATGCCGGAGCCCGAAGGTGCGGTGTGCACGATGCGTCCGGGTGATCCTGGCTTTGAAGAGTGTGAGGCTTGCCAGTAAGACAGGCCCGTAGGGTGGGTTCGGCCATGGGCTGTAACCCACCTTGCTGCACATAAGCGTTAGCGGCGTTGCCGCGTATGTTTTAGAGCGGGAGTGCGTCCCGCAGCCGCCTCACTTTCTTTGCTTCGCCAAAGAAAGTAAGCAAAGAAAGACGACCCGACGAAACCGCCCCGCTTTGCGGGGTGCCCTGCGCTCCTCGAAGCGCGCGGCCGGGGCAAAACTCGCCAGCCAAGGCTGGCTCAGACACTTGCCCCGGACTACCCCGCGCGCTTCTGCGGTGCTCGGCGGTTCCGACGGGAGTCTGGGCGCCCGCACCAAGATTTACGGTTGATCGACCATCGATTGGCCGAAGTACATAACAGCAGTACCCACTGTAGACACTAGGAGAACACCACATGCTGTCCTGGGACGATACCCCCGCACAACCCGCCGCCGCCAAACCGGCCGCCGCCCCTCAGCCGCAAACCCCGGCTGCGCCCCAGTACAGCTTCGAGTCCGCGCCTGCCGTGGCCGACTACAACACCGCCAGCGTGCAGGCCCCCAGTGCCAACCGCATCCAGGCTGTGGACAAGCGCATCATCAATGGTGGTACCGACGTCAACCAGCTCGTGCCGTTCAAGTACAAGTGGGCGTGGGAAAAGTATCTGGCTACCTGTGCCAACCACTGGATGCCGCAAGAAATCAACATGCAGCGCGATATCGAGCTGTGGAAGAACCCCAATGGCTTGACTGAGGACGAACGCCGCATCGTCAAGCGCAACCTGGGTTTCTTTGTCACGGCCGACAGCTTGGCCGCCAACAACATCGTGCTGGGCACCTATCGCCACATCACGGCCCCCGAATGCCGCCAGTTCCTGCTGCGCCAGGCGTTTGAAGAAGCCATCCACACCCACGCCTACCAGTACATCGTGGAAAGCTTGGGCCTGGACGAAGCAGAAATCTTTAACGCGTATCACGAGATCAAGTCGATCCGCGACAAGGACGATTTCCTGATCCCGTTCATCGACACGCTGACCAACCCGCACTTCAAGACTGGCACGCCCGAGGCCGACCAAGCGCTGCTGAAGTCGCTGATCGTGTTTGCCTGCATCATGGAAGGCATCTTCTTCTATGTGGGCTTTGTGCAGATCCTGTCGCTGGGCCGCCAGAACAAGATGACCGGCGCAGCCGAGCAGTACCAGTACATCCTGCGCGATGAGTCGATGCACTGTAACTTCGGTATCGACCTGATCAACACGATCAAGCTGGAAAACCCGCAGCTGTGGACCGAGGAATTCAAGGCCAGCCTGACCAGCCTGTTCCAGAAGGCCGTGGAACTGGAATACGCCTACGCCGAAGACACCATGCCGCGCGGTGTGCTGGGTCTGAATGCCAGCATGTTCAAGGATTACCTGCGCTTCATTTGTAACCGCCGCATGCAGCAGATCGGTCTGGAACCGATGTTCCCGGGCGCGACCAATCCGTTCCCGTGGATGAGCGAGATGATCGATCTGAAGAAAGAGAAGAACTTCTTTGAGACTCGGGTGATTGAGTATCAGAGTGGTGGGGCGTTGAGCTGGGATTGATAAATCAATGAGTGCCGTAGTTGCTTGCGGCGCTCACACTTCTCTATTGAATATAAGGGGGTAGTCATGGGGCAGCGAAAAACAGCAGTAAAGAACAATAGCACCGCATCGACGATTGACATTTCCTTGGAGAAGCGGGCAAAGATCAGTCAATCCGACGTTCCTGCATACTCACTGAGCCAGGCCCTACGTGTTTTGAATGCTATTGCGGACAACTATGCATTAAAGCCGACAACCCCTCTTCGTGTTGCGCAGGCGATGGAAATGGCGCCGACCTCGAGTAGCTTTCGTATGCTAACCGGGGCCGCAATTGCCTATGGCCTAACGGAGGGGGGATACAATGCCAGTGAAATTTTAGTGACCCAGCTGGGGCGTAGGATTGTAAAGCCGATAGTGGAAGGTGATGATCGCAACGCAATGGTTGAGGCATTCTTGCGACCGCGCATTATTAAGGAATTTTTATCCAAATACGACGGCAGCCAGTTACCCAAGGAACAAATTGCCAAAAATGTTCTAGAGGACCTAGGTGTGCCATCTGATAGGTGCGATTCAATTTTTTCTTCGATTGTCGATGGCGCCAAATCTCTTAATTTACTTCGCGACATTAAGGGGAAGCTCTATATTGACATTTCCGCCGGCGGCGATGCTGAGGGCGGTGGATCTGCTGAGGTTTTTCTCGAGTCGCCTGGAATTGAAGACTCGGGCGAAATAACAGAAAGTATTCGTGACGAGTACACTTCGGTTCTTAAGTCTGTTGGGGCCATTGTCCCGAAGACAGCTGAGGTAAATAGACGGGTTTTTGTAACGCACGGAAAAAACAAAGACTTCGTTGAGCCGATAAAAAAATTACTTTCTTTCGGTGAGCTAGAGCCGATTGTTTCCGTAGAGAAGCAATCCGTATCCCAGCCCGTGCCAGAAAAGGTAATGACGGATATGCGATCGTGCGGAGCCGCAATTATACATGTCGAGGATGAGCTTCGCCTTATTGCGCCGGATACGCAGGAACACGTCGTACTCAATCCCAATGTCCTGATTGAAATAGGTGCCGCTATGGCACTTTATGGGAAAAGGTTCATTCTTCTTGTAAAAGATGGTGTTAAGCTGCCGTCTAACTTGCAAGGACTATATGAGGTTAGATATAGCGGAGAAACTCTGGATGGGGATGCAACGATTCGACTTCTCTATGCAATTAACGAGATGAAAAAAATCCCCGCAGGTTCTGTGGCTTGAGAAAAGTTAGCTCGTAGGTTGGGCTGAGGGAAACGAAGCCCAACGTTTTCCTGGTTATGTTGGCGCCTTCGGCGCGTATGTTTAGAGCGGGAGTGCGTCCCGCAGCCGCCTCACTTTCTTTGCTTCGCCAATACCCAGAGGGCACAAGAGAAAGTAAGCAAAGAAAGGCGACCCGACGAAGCCGCCCTGCTGCGCAGGGTTCCTTGCGACACCCGCAAGGGGTACGCCGTGGTTGTAAGGCAGCAAAGCTGCCGACAACCACGCAGTCCTCAACCGACGTGGCCGGCGCAGAACTCGCCTTGCCTGCGGCAAGGCTCAGACATGCTGCGCCGGACTGCCCCACGCCGGTTTCCGGTGCTCAGCGTGCTTCGACGGGGGTTGGGTGGTTTGCCACCGTTTATGTGCTTGGTTTTTTGTGTCTTGCTGCCACCGTTGTCCCTCACCCCAACCCCTCTCCCAGGGGGAGAGGGGCTTAAAGGCGCTGCTCGTGGGGTGCCACCCTAATCCCGTTGGAGGCCGCCGAACACCGGAGAAGTGCGCGGGGTAGTCCGGGATGAATGTTTGAGCCAGCCAAAGGCTGGCGAGTTTTCAGCCCGGCCGCGCGCTTTGAGGATGTGAGGGGACCCCGAAGGGGCGGGCTTCGTCGGGTCGCCTTTCTTTGCCTACTTTCTTTGGCGAAGCAAAGAAAGTGAGGCGGCTGCGGGGCGCACTCCCGCACCTAACGCGCGCAGCGCATCATGCGGCAACGCCGCTGAACCGTTAGTTAGAGTCTGCGAGGTCAGCTCTTCGTAGAAGCAGCCCTCACCCCAACCCCTCTCCCGCGCGCGGGCGAGGGGCTTTGAGCCAAGCCCCACATTGGCTACCTCCTGCCCGGCATGCTGCCCCCTACTGCCGCAAAGTGGCGGATGGCGGCTTGGGCTGGCTCTGATAAGCCGCCGAGTAGCTCGCCCTGGGGGCATTACGGCGAGCAAGTTGCACACGCTATAGTGTCGCCATCCACCGCCACTCCTTTGTGACCATGCCGCTCACCCGCCGCACCCTCCTGCTCGCCGCCAGCGCGCTGCCCCTCGCCAGCCTTACCAGGGCCAACCCCGCCAACACCACCCCCGAACAAGCCCTCGCCGCGCTGGAACAGCAGTTCGACGGTCGACTTGGCGTACTCGCCATCCACACCGGCACGGGTGCCAAACTGGCCCACCGCGCCGATGAGCGCTTCCCCCTGTGCAGCACCTTCAAGTTCACGCTGGCCGCGGCCATTCTGCACCGCAGCGTGCACCAGCCCGATCTGCTGGCCAAACGTATCCGTTACGAGAAAGACGATCTCGTCACCTACTCGCCCATCACCGAAAAACACCTCAGCAAAGGCATGACCATTGCCGAGCTGTGCGCGGCCACCGTGCAATACAGCGACAACGCCGCTGCCAACCTGCTACTCGAATGGGTCAACGGCCCGGCCGGGCTCACGGCCTGGGCGCGTACGGTGGGGGATGCGGTGTTCCGGCTGGATCGTTGGGAGACCGAACTCAACAGCGCCTTACCGGGCGATGAGCGCGATACCACTACCCCGGCTGCCATGGCGCACAGCCTTCATGCGCTGGTACTGGGCGATGTGCTGCCAGCTGCGCAACGCACCCAGTTGCAAGACTGGCTGCGCGGCAACACCACAGGGGGCACGCGCATCCGTGCCGGGATGCCGGCAGACTGGACGGTGGGCGACAAGACCGGCACGGGCGATTACGGCAGCACCAACGATGTGGGCGTGATCTGGCGGCCCAAGCAGCCGCCGATTGCGCTGGCGATCTACCTCACGCAACGCCAGGCGGATGCCACGGCCCGCAACGATATCGTGGCTGCGGCGGCAGCCATTGTGGCGGCTTGGGCCGGGCAGGGGGCGGAGTCGGTCGTCGCGGGCTAGTTCGGCTGCGGTGAGTGCAGCGGAACGCACCAAGTCAAAGGGCGCCTTGCGGCGCCCTTTGCATGCGGGGTAACGGCCTCAATCAGGACAGCGCCGTCGCCACATATTGCTTCACCCGGTTCGCATCGTTCGGCAACACGGTCGAACGCTGCGGCCGGTTTTCCAGATCAGCCAGGTCGGCAGGGCGGGGCGGGGTGATGCCCAGGGCCTCGACGATGGTGGCTTCGAACTTGGCCGGCAAGGCGGTTTCCAGGGTCACCATGGCCACGCCATCGCGGCGTGATTCGAGGGCGACCTTGATACCGTCGGCGGTGTGCGGGTCCACGATCACGTTCCAGCGGGCCTTGGCATCGCGGATGGTTTGCAGCCGGTCGGCATGGGTGCTGCGGCCGGAGCTGAAACCGAACTCCCCCACCATGCGGGCAAAGTAAGGCGTGCTGCCCAGATCAAAGCCGCCCGTGGTATCCACCTCGTGCCACAGTTGCTTGAGCTTGGCGGTATCACGGTCGATCAGGTCGAACACAAAGCGCTCCAGGTTGGAGGCCTTGGAGATATCCATCGACGGGCTGGACGTGGCGTGCGTATCGCTCGAGCCGCGCACGGTGTACTTGCCGGTGCGGAAGAACTCGTCGAGCACATCGTTCTCGTTGGTGGCGACCACCAGCTTGCCCACCGGCAAGCCCATCTGGCGGGCAATATGGCCTGCGCAGATATTGCCGAAGTTGCCCGATGGCACCACAAAGTCCACTTCCTCACCCAGGCGCTTGGCCACTTTGAGGTAGGCGCGGAAGTAGTAAACGATCTGCGCGACCACACGGCCCCAGTTGATCGAATTGACGGCACCGATCTTGTACTGGGCTTTGTAGGCGGCGTCGTTGTTGATGGCCTTGACGATGTCCTGACAGTCGTCGAACGTGCCTTCCACGGCCAGGTTATGGATATTGGCGTCCTGCAGGCTGAACATCTGCGCGCGCTGGAACGGGCTCATGCGGCCGTGCGGGCTGAGCATGAACACATTCACGCCCTTTTTGCCGCGCATGGCGTATTCAGCGGCCGAGCCGGTATCGCCCGAGGTCGCGCCGATGATGTTGATGCTTTCGCCACGGCGGGCCAGCACGTATTCGAACACCTGCCCCAGCAACTGCATGGCAATGTCCTTGAAGGCCAGCGTGGGGCCGTTGGACAAGTGCAGCAGGTGCAGGCCGGGTTCCAGTTCAGTCAGCGGGGTGATCTCGTCCGTGCCGAAGGCCGTCTTGGTGTAGGCGCCGTCCACCAGACGCTTGAGATCGGCAGCCGGAATATCGGTGGCGAAGCGGGAGATGATCTCGAAGGCCAGTTGCGGGTAGCTCAGTGCACGCCAGCTTTCGAGCGTGGCGGCATCGATCTGCGGGTAACTGTCGGCGACCACCAGGCCGCCATCGGAGGCGAGGCCGCCGAGCAGGATGTCCGAGAAGCCTTGCGGGGCCATGCCGCCGCGGGTGCTGATGTATTGCATGGCGGCGTCCTTATTTGTCCAGATTTTCGAGGCGCAGCTTGGTGACCTTGCCCGAGATGGTCGGCAGTTGCTCGATCTGGGCCAGGGCGTCGTTCACACGCGCTTCCTTGGCCACATGGGTCAGGATGATGATGTCCACAATCTGCTCGCCCTCGGCCGGCTCCTTCTGCAGCATGGCATCGATCGAGATGCCGCCGCTGGCGAGGATGCGGGTGATGTCGGCCATGACGCCGGGGCGGTCATGGGCACGCAGGCGCAGGTAGTAGCTGGTTTCGACTTCGCTGATCGGCAAAATCGGCAGATCAGACAGCTGATCAGGCTGGAAGGCAAAGTGCGGTACGCGGTGGCCGGGGTCGGCGGTCAGCGTACGGGTCACATCGACCAGATCGGCCACCACGGCCGAGGCGGTCGGTTCAGAGCCGGCACCACGACCCGAATACAGGGTCTGGCCCACGGCGTCGCCCTGCACGACCACGGCGTTCATCACGCCATCCACATTGGCGATGATGCGCTTGTAGGGAATCAGCGTCGGATGTACACGCAGTTCGATGCCTTCGGCACGGCGGCGGGCAATGCCCAGCAGCTTGATGCGGTAGCCCAGTTGTTCGGCGTAGGCGATGTCTTCACGCGTGAGCTTGCTGATGCCTTCGAGGTAGGCCTTCTCGAACTGCATGGGGATACCGAAGGCGAGGGCGGCCAGAATCGTCAGCTTGTGGGCGGCGTCGTGGCCTTCAATGTCGAAGGTCGGGTCGGCTTCGGCGTAACCGAGCTTTTGCGCCTCGGCGAGCACATCGGCAAAGGCGGCGCCTTTGTCGCGCATCTCGGTGAGGATGAAGTTCGAGGTGCCGTTGATGATGCCGGCGATCCATTCAATACGGTTGGCGGCCAAGCCTTCGCGCAGCGCCTTGATGATGGGGATGCCACCGGCCACTGCAGCTTCAAAGGCCACTGTGACGCCCTTGGCGTGCGCCGCCGCGAAGATTTCATTGCCATGCAGGGCCAGCAGGGCCTTGTTGGCGGTGACCACATGCTTGCCGTTGGCAATGGCGCGCAGCATCAGCTCGCGGGCCAGCGTGGCGCCACCCATCAGCTCGCACACCACATCGATATTCGGGTCGTCGACGATGGCGTGGAAATCGTTGGTAAAGGCCAGGCCTTCGGTCACGGCGGCCGGCGCAGCGGCGCGGGCCTTGTCGATATTGCGCACTGCCACACGGCTGACCTGGATGGCGCGACCGGCACGGCGACCGATTTCTTCAGCGTTGCGGGCGAGTACCTTGGCGACACCGCTACCGACGGTGCCGAAGCCGAGAAGACCAACTTGGATGGGTTTCATGCTGGTGAGCCTGTCTTGAATCTTGGGTGAATGCGTTCGTGCGCCTGCCTGCAAGGGCAAACACTAGGTATTGAGCGGTTTACGGAAATTGAACGATGCAATGACCAGGCCCTCGCGATGGTAGAAGCGATGCGCATCCACGCGGTGGGTGCCCGAGTCGAGCATGAAATTCACGGCGCCGCGCCGGGTGGCTTCCTGTTGGAGCCAGTCGAGCAGCAATTTGCCGACGCCTTGTGAGCGCTGGGAGGAGGTGGTTACGAGGTCGTCCACGTAACACTTGGTGCCGGAGAAGGTGTCCCGGTAGACCCGATAGACTGCCACACCGAGTACGTTCTCGCCATCCACGGCCACCACCATCTCGCCGCCATCGTCGAAGATGCCCTGCATCTGTCCGCTGTAGTCAGCATCCAGCTGCGGACGCAGCTCGCGGTGCACGGCTTCAGCACGAGCGAGCCACGCGGGGTCGATCAGGTGGCGTTGTTCGTTGGTGATGCGCAGGATGTGGGGCATAAGTCGCGTTTATACGGCGTGACGTTTTCGGTAGGCGGCGAGAAAGCGCTCGATCCGGTTCAGGGCTTCTTCGAGCTCATCCATATGCGGCAGGAACACCACGCGCAGGTGATCGGGCGTGGGCCAGTTAAAGCCCGTGCCCTGCACCAGCAGCACGCGCTCTTCTTCGAGCAGCTCGGTAATGAACGCCTGGTCGTCGGCTATCGGGTAGACCTTGGGATCGAGGCGCGGGAACAGATACAGCGCGCCCTTGGGCTTGACGCAGCTCACGCCCGGAATGGCGGTCAGGCGCTCCCAGGCCAGATCGCGCTGGCGGGTGAGGCGGCCATTGGGGCCGACCAGTTCATTGATGCTCTGATAGCCGCCCAGTGCGGTCTGGATCGCGTGTTGCGAAGGCACGTTGGCGCACAGGCGCATCGAGGCGACGATATTGAGGCCGTCGATATAGTCCTGCGCGTGGCGGCGATCACCTGACAGGATCATCCAGCCGGCGCGGTAGCCGCAGGCGCGGTAGTTCTTGGAGAGGCCGCCAAAGCTCACGCAGAACACGTCTTCGGCCAGCGAGGCAATCGCCGTGTGGGTGGCGCCGTCGAACAGGGTCTTGTCGTAGATTTCGTCGGCGTAGACGATCAGGCCATGCTCGCGCGCAATCTGCAGGATGCCCTTGAGGATGTCGTCGGGGTACAGCGCGCCGGTCGGGTTGTTGGGGTTGATGACCACAATGGCGCGCGTGGTGTCGGTGATCTTGGCGCGGATATCGTCCAGATCCGGCAGCCAGCCATTGGCTTCGTCGCACACATAATGGCGCGCCGTGCCACCCGATAGCGATACGGCGGCGGTCCACAGCGGGTAATCGGGCGCGGGCACAAGCACTTCGTCGCCGTTGTCGAGCAGGGCGTTCATGCTCAGCAGGATCAGCTCGGACACGCCGTTGCCGATGTAGATATCCTCTACCGTAACGCCCTTGATGCCCTTTTGCTGGGCGTAGTGCATCACCGCCTTGCGCGCCGGGAAAATCCCCTTGCTATCCGCATAGCCACCGGCTTGCGGCAGGTTGTGGATCACGTCGGCAACGATTTCATCGGGCGGGTCAAAGCCGAACACGGCCAGATTGCCGATATTGAGCTTGATGATCTTGTGGCCGTCCTCTTCCATCTGCTTGGCACGCGCCAGCGCCGGGCCACGAATCTCGTAGCAGACGTTATCGAGCTTTTGCGATTTCTTGATCTGGCGCATCGTGTTGATCTGGCAGGGACGGTTAGGGGAGCGTTCGATGGTAGCAAAGAATTTTGCACTGCAATATGCGCTTTCCCGATGCGCCTTATTCCCGGAGGAGGACAGTACAATGGCGGCTGTCTTCCGCAGGCCAAGCTCATGAAACTCCACGCTGATCAACCCACCCATCTGAACGTGTTTACCGGCTATGGTGACGACTTCGTCATGGTCAACGCGCAGCGCCACACCGGCAGCCTGATCGTGATGCCGACCAGTGTCACCCCTTGGCAGGCCAAGGGCTTTGATGCCTTGGTGGAAGAGGACTTTGCTGCTTTGCTGGCCTATGAGCCTGAGGTCATCCTGCTGGGCACCGGTCGCCGTCTGCGCTTCCCGCATCCGAGCCTGAGCCGGGCGCTGCATGAGGCGCAGATCGGGGTGGATGCCATGGATGTATCGGCGCTCTGCCGTACCTTCAATATCCTGGTGGCCGAAGATCGCCGCGTGATGGCGGCCGTGCTGTTTGATTAAGCCCGTGCCGTTTGTCGCCGCATGGCACGGTTTGTCCGCCGGCCTGCGCGTTTCGTCGTAAACCCCGCGCCATGACAAGCCCGGCTGGTTAAGGTGATGCTCACAACGCTCATCTCCCCTGAGGCAGTTGATTTGCCGACCCCCTGATCCGGGTCGGCTTTTTCTTTTCCGGGCCCGGCGCGGCACCATCGAGCATGCGCTTTGAAATCGCTTTCATAATTCTGGCATGATGTGCTTCCGGTCCGTGGCTGGCCCAAGACCAGCCACGCCCGACAACCCGGATGCTGACATGAACCCTGCCTTGTCCCTGCCCGCGCTGGTGCTGGCCCTCAGCGGCGCCGTGCTGGTCGCCCCAGTGGACGCGGCACCCTTGCCCGAGGCGACCATGCCCAACCCACCCGCCGTCATGCAGGTGTACACCACCGCCCGTGATACCGACCTGCGTCTTGCCCAGAGCGGTACCGTGACCACGCAGGCCAGCGTACAGCCGCCTGAAAACCAGCTATCGATCTTTGTGAACCCGGCCCACGCATTCCAGACGGTGTTCGGTATTGGCGGCGCCATTACCGATGCCACGGCCGAGGTCTTCGCCGGCCTATCGGCCGACAAGCAGCAAGCGCTGCTGCAAGCGTATTTCGATCCGGTGCGCGGTGCGGGTTACACATTGCTGCGCACCACCATCCACAGCGCCGATTTCAGCAGCGCCAGCTACACCTATGTGGCGCCCGGCGATACGCGGCTCGATAGCTTCGATATCGAACCCGATCGCCGCCATCGCTTGCCCATGATCAAGCGTGCCCTGGCCACCATTGCGAGTCATGGCGAAAAAGCCACTGTTTATGCCAGCCCCTGGAGCGCGCCGGCCTGGATGAAAGACAACAACAGCATGCTCAAGGGTGGTCGCCTGCTGCCCGCGTATCGCGATGCCTGGGCGCGCTACTACGCGCGTTTCATCCGGGCGTACGAGGCTGAGGGGGTGCCGATCTGGGGGATCACCGTTCAGAACGAACCGATGGCCAAGCAAACGTGGGAATCGATGATCTACAGCGCCGAAGAAGAACGCGATTTCCTGCGCGATCATCTCGGCCCCACGCTCAAGCGGGAGGGTTTGGGGGATCGCAAGATCATTGTCTGGGACCATAACCGCGATCTGATCCTGCATCGCGCTGATACCATCCTGTCTGATCCCGAAGCCGCCCAATATGTGTGGGGCGTGGGCTTCCACTGGTACGAAACCTGGGCTGGCGGTGCGCCCATGCACGGCAATGTCGCGGCGGTGCGCGAGGCCTATCCGCAGGTCAACCTGCTGCTGACCGAGGCCACAGTGGAAGGCTACGACCCCGCGCGGCTGCAGTGGTGGCCCAATGCCGAACGCTACGGTCGCCAGATCATTGCAGATTTCAACGCCGGTGCAGTGGGCTGGACCGACTGGAACCTGCTGCTCGACGAGCGCGGCGGCCCCAACCATGTCGGCAATTATTGCTTTGCGCCCATCCATGCCGATACGCGCACCGGCGAACTGATCCTTACCCCCTCGTATTACTACCTGGCGCATTTTTCGCGCTTTGTCCGCCCCGGCATGCGGCGGGTCAGCACGGTCAGCAGCCGCAGCACCTTGCTGACCACGGCGTTTGCCGATGCACAGGGGCAGGTGGTGGTACTGGTGATGAACGAGCAGGATGTCGCGGCGGAATACCGGCTGCATATCGGTCAGGTGGAAGCCAGCCTGCAGATTCCGCCCCGTGCAATCCAGACCATCCGCTACGCACTGCCATGAGCGTGGGCGCGGCCTGATCCGCGCTAGAATGCCGGTTCCGCCATCCCGCCGTGTTGCTGCCATGCCGCTTTTGCCGCTACCCCATCAGATTGCCACCCAGGTGGCTGCTGCGCTCGCCGAGGATATCGGCCGTCAGGACTGGACCGCGCAACTGGTGCCTGCCGATCGGGGCGGCAAGGCGCGCGTATTGGTACGCGAGGCGGCCGTGCTGTGTGGTCAGGCATGGTTTGACGAGTGTTTCCGCCAGGTGGATCCGGCCGTTCGCGTGCACTGGCATGTGGCCGAAGGGGCGCAGCTAGAAGCGGGTCAACTGCTGTGCGAGATCGATGGTCCGGCGCGAGCCTTGCTCACGGCAGAGCGCTCGGCCCTCAATTTCCTGCAGACACTCTCCGCGGTGGCAACCGAAACCCGGCGCTACGTGGCCGTGGTGGCGGGTACGCGTGCGAAGATCCACGATACCCGCAAGACCCTGCCGGGCCTGCGGCTGGCGCAGAAATACGCCGTGACCGTGGGCGGGGGGGAGAATCAGCGCATCGGCCTATACGATGGCATCCTGATCAAGGAAAACCATATCGCCGCTGCCGGCAGCATCACCGCCGTGCTGCGATCGGCGCAGGCGCTGGCGCCGGCCGATGTCAGTATCCAGATCGAAGTGGAAAACCTGCAGGAACTGGACGAAGCCCTCGCCGCCGGTGCGCAATCGGTCTTGCTCGACAATATGAGCCTGGACGATATGCGTGAAGCGGTACGCCGGAGTGCCGGCAAGGCGGTGCTGGAGGCCAGTGGCGGCGTGGATCTGACAACCGTGAGGGCGATTGCAGAAACCGGTGTAGACCGCATCTCCATCGGCAAGCTCACCAAGGATGTGCGTGCGATCGATCTGTCGATGCGCTTTGTGTTCGCCGATCCCGACTGAGACAGCACGCGCTCAGGGGCGGTTGATTTCCGCCCCGTACTTTTGCCACAGCGGCCGCAGTATGCCGGCCTGCTCCATGGCATCAAGCAAGGCATTGAGCTCGGCCGCGCTGGGGCGCACGCCACGACGAATCACGAACGTGAGCTGGTAGTGCTGGTCCTTTTTGGTGGAGATCAGCAGCTTGTCGCGGTCTTGCGGGTTCCGCTCCAGATAGCCAGCCAGATAGGCCTCTGTCACCACGGCGATATCACCACTGCCCATCAGCAAATGCTTGATGGTGGCCTCGTTATCGCTGGTGAACACCATCTGGAAGTGATGGCGCAGATAGTCTTCGTTGGTGTTGAAGCCGGCAAAGCCATAGTGGTAGCCGCGCATGCCGATCATGCGCTTATCGGCAAAGTGATCAAAATAGCGCTGATCCCGGTCGGCCTGCTTTAACGCGACATAGACTTCGCCACCGCCCAGGTAGACACGGGAGGCATCGACCGGCCTGTCCTTCCAGCCCCAGGCCAGATTGTCGAAGGTCGACATATCGTAGCGACCCAGATCGAAATCGCGGAAGCGCCGTACCGGCCCCGTATTCACCGGCACAAAGCGATAGCGCTGCTGGAAGCTGTTCATCAGATCCAGCAGTTCTACATGCAGCCTGTCGCTACCGGCCTGCTTGTTGATATAAGGCGGGAACAGCACGACCCCGACCTTGACGACCTGCGCAGCAAAGCCGGGGGCAGCCAAGGCCAGAAACAAAGCGAGCGCAGCAAGACGGGTGTACCAGCGCATAAGGTGAACCGGTGCAATCTGTGGGTTGCCGGTCATTCTAGAGGCTTGCCAATCGAATTGCTTGCTGTCATTCATGTCGTCGCATCGGGCGGGACTGGCTGGGCCGGATCGCGCAGCCAGTGGCCGGACTTGCCGCCACGCTTCTCACGCAGCCGCACCGCGCCGATCTCCATGCCTTTATCCACGGCCTTGAGCATGTCGTAGATCGTCAGCAAGGTCACCGACACCGCCGTGAGCGCTTCCATCTCCACGCCGGTCCGCCCTACGGTTTCGGTGGTGGCTGTGCAGTGCACCGTGGCCTGTGCGGGATCGAGGCTGAATTCCACACTCACATGGGTGAGCGGGATGGGGTGGCACAGGGGTATCAAGTCGCCTGTGCGCTTGGCCGCCATGATGCCGGCCAGCCTGGCCACGCCCAGCACATCGCCTTTGTCGGCTTGGCCGGCTTGCAAGCGGGCAAAGGTGGCTGGCGCCATGACGATATGCCCCTCGGCAATCGCGACCCGGCGGGTCTCCGGTTTGGCGCCGACATCCACCATATGGGCATGGCCCAAGGCATTAAAGTGAGTAACCATATTGTCAGTGACTTGCGAGCAATTCAGACTAGGGTTTATTTATCACTAGACTTAATGTTGCTCGACTCAGTCATGGATGATGATTCCGGTTCTTGGGGTTTCGGTATCTGCACTGCGTCAAAGAACCAATTTGATTGCTCTTCGAAGGTTGTGTCAACTTCTAAACCACTATGCATATAATTGACGACAAAGCCGGTATTGATGCTTACAGGATGCTTGCAGTATAGCGAACGAACGGTGTGTATAACCTTGCTATTTGGCTTCTCTTGGGTGGATGCGTCGGTTAATTGACTCTGTTTTAATAAGCAGTTCATGTCTTTGCGGTCGGAATTTTTTACCTCCGAGGAAGTGGTCACAAATTTTTCTGAAGGGAAGTTTTTTTGCCACAACCGTTCAAGTTCGACACTCATCTCTTCTGTCGTGGCATTGCCTTTTATTTTAAATAGGGCGACACCGGCTGTGTAATAGTCGTTCGACTTGCCTATGCGCTTGTTAAATACAATGCTGCTGGAGGAGGCTTTTGACTTGACCCAGCCATCGGCATTTGGTGATCTTAAGGTAAGTGTTGGAGTGTTGAACCAGACTCCGGGAGATAGGAAATCCGAGGCAATTGCGTTGGAGGTGATTAATGCGGCTACAAAAAATACTGATTTATTCATGCTTGGTCTCATGGTCGGTGTCAAGGAGTCTGTAAAGACTTAATTAGTCGTGGTCAAGGTTGCCGAAGTGCTCTGCCACTAACTGGTGCCATCTTTCTGCTGCGGTTGTATCACTTTCGCGAGCTTCGACCCATTTCGCTCCATCTTTGTTCCATTCTTTCTTCCAGAACGGCGCGCGGGTTTTCAGGTAATCCATCACGAAGTTGCATGACTCGAACGCTGCTTGCCGGTGCGCGCTGGCCGTCAGCACCATGACGATGCGGTCACCGGGATGCAGTTTGCCTACGCGGTGGACGATGCGTACGGCATTCAGTGGCCAGCGCAGTGCGGCTTCTTCGCCGATCTGCTGCAGGGCCTTTTCGGTCATGCCGGGGTAGTGCTCCAGTTCCAGTGCCACGACATCGGCGGCGAGATTCAGATCGCGCACCAGCCCCACAAAGCTGACGACGGCACCCACGCTGCGATCGCCTGCTGCGCAGGTATCGGTTTCCCGGCCGACATCGATATCCGCCTCGGTGACGACGACGCTGATACGGGTATCGCTGAGCGGGCTCATTCAGCCTCCGGTCACGGGTGGGAAGATGGCGACCTCGACACCGGCATGCAGCGGCGCCTCAAAGCCCACCAGCTCCTGGTCGAGCGCCACGCGGAATACGCGATGCGATGCCAGTTCCTCGGCCCAGGCTTCCCCGCGCAGGGCCAGATGGGCGAGCAGACCCGCCACGGTTTCGATGCCTTCAGGCAGGGTCAGGGATTCTTCGGCGAGGCCGAAACGCTCGCGCAGGCGGGCAAAGTAACGCAGCTGGACTTGCATGGTGGTGGTCTTGAAACTCGTTCTGGTCTTGCTTGGCATTATCGCGCGGAGCGAGCCAGGAATGACAGGCTCAACCGCACGCGGCTCGATCGGTGTCAGTCCAGCAGCGCGGGCAGTGGCAGGAAACGCACCAGATCGCCGGGGGCAACGGTCTGGCCCGGTAGTACGTCGATCAAGCCATCTGCCCAAGCGAGGCCACTCATCACGGCCGAGCCTTGGTCGCGGTAAAGCACGGCCTCGGTCGTGCCATCTGCGTTCATGGCCAGCTGTGCGCGCAGGAATTCGCGCCGGCTCTCGGCCTTGGCGCGGGTGAACGCCGCACGTACCGGCAGTGCCTGAACCGGCGAGGCGGCGGCGCCCATACGGGCAAGCAGGAAAGGGCGCGCCAGTAGCAAAAAGGTCAGAAAGGCGCTGACCGGATTGCCGGGCAAGCCGATGAAGTCAGCTTTGCCCACGCGCCCAAAGGCCAGGGGCTTGCCGGGTTTGATAGCGATGCGCCAGAGGTCGAGTTCACCCAGCGCCAGCACGGCAGCCTTGACGTGGTCTTCCGCGCCCACCGATACGCCGCCGCAGCTGATCACCACATCGCACTCATCGGCAGCGCGGCCTAGCGCCGCGCGCGTGGCGTCGGCACGGTCGGCCACCGTGCCGTAGTCGTGCAGTTGCACGCCCAGGCGGCGCAGCAGGGTGCCGATGGCGTAGCGGTTACTGTTGTAGATGCCGCCTTCGGGCAGCGGCTGGCCGGGTTCGGTCAGTTCGTCGCCGGTGCACAGCAAGCCCACGCGCAAGGCGGGGCGTACGGGCAGGGTGGCGATGCCCAGCGAGGCGGACAGCGCGAGTTGTGCCGGTCCAAGGCGGGTGCCGGCTTTCAGCACCACGCTGCCTTCGGCGATGTCTTCACCGCGACGGCGGATGTGCTGGTGCAGGCGCACGGGTGCCAGCAGCTGCACGGTATCGCCTTCGGTAGCGGTTTCCTCCTGCGGCACCACCACATTGCAACCTGGTGGTACCGGGGCGCCAGTAAAGATACGTGCCGCCGTGTCGGGTGCCAGCGCGGTACCCGTCTGGCCGGCGGCGATGCGCTGGACCACGGGCAGGCTGGCCGGTGGCTGGGCCGGATCGCGCAGGTTCAGCGCGTAGCCGTCCATGGCGCTGTTATCGAAGCCGGGCACGGCCAGCGGGGCGATCACATCGTGTGCGAGGACGCGGCCGTCGCAGTGGCTCAAGGCCACGCTGGTTTCGCCCGTGACGCTGTGCGCACGGTTCAGCAGTTGTGTGAGGGCGTCGTCAAAAGAGAGCAGGGACATGGTGGTTCACCGTTTTGCTTTGACACTTACCCTACACCAGTCGGGTACCGTGCGGCGATCCGTCGGCCGGTGGATGGTCAAAAGTCCTTGATTTTGCTATGGTGGCGCTGTGTCGCGCTGCAACAAGGCGGGGATTCCGCCGGCGATGCACCCACCGCCCGCGGATTGCGGGCTCAGTTGGCCACCACAGAGGTGGCGTCCGGAACCCCAGGGTTCCGCATGGAAGGAACAGCCATGTCCAAGCGTGTCGTCACGCTGGCGCATTACTACACCGCGCCGGAAATCCAGCAAATGGCCGACAAGGTCGGCGACTCCCTCGAACTCTCGCTCTATGCCCGCGATGCCCAGGCCGACATCATCGTCTTTGCCGGTGTGCGCTTCATGGCCGAGACCGCCAAGATCCTGAATCCGAACGCCACGGTGATCCTGCCCGATGCGGGTTCGACCTGCTCGCTGGTCACGCAAACCGATATCAAACGCCTTGCCGCCTGGCGTGCCAAGCATGCCGACCATGTGCATGTGAGCTACATCAACAGCTCGGCCGAACACAAGGCGCTGAGCGACTGGATCGTGACCAGCCGCAATGTGGACGACATCATTGCCCACCTGTATGCCCAGGGTAAAAAGGTCATCTTCTCGCCTGACCGCAATATGGGCGCCTACCTGAACTTCCAGTATGGCTATGACATGCCGCTGTGGTCGGCTGTGTGCGAGGTGCACGACAAATTCAACGAATCCGCCCTCAATGAAGGCATGGCCGCCGTGGCTGGCGCCAAGTACCTGATTGCCCACCCCGAAAGCCCGCTGCCTGTGCTGAAGAAGGCCGATTACGTGGGCTCGACCAGCGGCATGCTCAACTGGGTGAAGGCGTTTGACCGCGAACCCGATGCCACGATCTTCGTGGCCACCGAAGACGGCATCCTCTACAACATGGGCCTGGCCCGGCCCGACCTGAAGATCGTGCAGGCGCCGATCTACGCCGGTTGCCAGTGCAACCAGTGCCCGTACATGAAGATGAACAATGTCGAGCGCGTGCAGCGTGCACAGGCCGGCGAGGGCACGGTGATCGATTACCTGACAACCGAGCAGATGGATGCCGCGCGTCAGCCGATCGAGCGCATGCTGGCGTTCAGCGAGGCGCAGATGCAGGCGGCCAAGTTGGCGCAGCCGGTACCCGTGCCTGCTTGAAGCGGGCCGGGTTGAATCCAGGGGGCAGTCAATGACTGCCCTTTTTCATGGGCTTTGGGCGCAAAGCATGATCTGTTGGTGGTTGTGATCCAGCAGACCTGTGCGTTGAGAGTAGATATCCGGCGAGAACGGCTTGTGGCAGATGGCTTGAGCTGCCTTGTCCCTAAGCGGCATGAATGCTGGCGCGGCTTTACCGCAACACTCTGGCGACGCCGGTGCGAAAAGGCCATCACATCGTGACGGGCGTGCCGACAATGGCATACCTGAATGCGAAAGATGCGCCATGTCGCAAGCTGCTTCCGTCGAGAAAGTCCGCCGCCAGTACAACCAGTGGGTCGCGACCGAGTCCATCGAGGACTACGCCTTGCGCTACTCGCCGGCGAGTTTTCGCAAGTGGTCGCCTGCCGTCTTGGGGGTGACCATGATAGGCACCAACTCGGCGCTGTCTTACGAGGCGATTGGTGCCTTGCTGCTGCTGGACTTCGGCTTCCAGAATGCAATGTGGGCGCTGTTCCTGACCGCCATCGTGTTATTCGGGGTCAGTTTCCCGATCTGTCGCTACGCCACCCGCCACAATATCGACATGGACCTGCTGACCCGCGCCGCGGGATTCGGCTATGTGGGGTCCACCTTTACCTCGCTGATTTACGCCTCGTTCTGCTTTATCTTCCTGGCCTTTGAATCGGCCATCATGGCGCAGGCGCTGAAGCTGTGTTTCGGCATGCCGCTGTGGCTGGGGTATATCGTCTGCTCCTTGGTCGTGTTGCCCATCGTGTTCTACGGGGTGACCTCCATCAATCGTTTTCACAAATGGACACAGCCGCTCTGGCTGGTGCTGCTGGCGCTGCCCTTTGCCTACGTCCTGTGGCATGAGCCCACCGCGATCAGTGCGATGTCCGGCGTGAAGGGCCAGGTCTCACATAGCAATGCGTTCGACTGGTACCACTTCGGCATTGCCGCCGGCATCGCTTTCTCGCTGATTGCCCAGATAGGCGAGCAGGTGGACTACCTGCGCTTCATGCCCGAGCGCACCCGCGAGAACCGCGTCAGCTGGTGGGCAAACATGTTGCTCGGTGGCCCTGGCTGGATTGCCATGGCCTATATCAAGCAGCTGGGCGGGGCCATGCTGGCAGCCCTGGCGGTCATGTCCGGCATGGCCATTGCCGACGCCAAGGAGCCGGTGCAGTTCTTCAATACCGCCTACCAGTACGTGGTAGCCAATCCCTCGCTGGCACTGCTGCTGACCACGCTGTTCGTGGTGGTGTCTGAAATGAAGGTGAATGTCACCAACGCATATTCGGGCTCGCTGTCCTGGTCGAACTTTTTTTCGCGCGTCACCCATTCGCACCCGGGGCGGGTGGTCTGGTTGCTGTTCAACAGTGCGATTGCCTTGCTGTTGATGGAGCTGGACCTGTTTGCCGCGGTCAACAGCGTACTCGGGCTGTACTCGAATATCGCGGTCGCCTGGATATGTGCGGTGGTCGCCGATCTCGCCATCAACAAGCCGCTTGGCCTTAGCCCGCCGATTGTCGAGTTCAAGCGCGCCCATCTGTACAACTTCAACCCGGTGGGCGTGGTCAGCATGTGCCTTGCCTCGCTCGCCTCCATTGTCGCGTTCAGCGGTTTGCTGGGTGCGTATGCCGAGGCCTATTCCTGGCTCGTGGCTGCTGTGGTTGCCTTTGTATTGTCGCCGCTGGTGGCCTGGTGGACGGATGGCAAGTACTACATCGCCCGCCCAGCCTTTTACCGGCTGAAGTCGGAAACCCCGGTTGCCTGTGGCGTGTGTACGCAGCATTACCCCGAGCACGACGCGACCTATTGTCCCTTCCATGAAGCCACCATCTGCTCGCTGTGCTGCACCCTGGAGAGCCAGTGCAAGGACCAGTGCAAGCCGCAAGTGAAGAGCCTGCGTGACCATTACCATGAAGCCGTGGGGCGAGGCCTGCGCTGGCTGTGGCGGGGCGAGTTGTCGCAGCGCAGCGTGCTGCGTGTGGCCAATTTCGGGCTGATCTGGACGGTGATGCTGGTGTTGTCGGCCGCGACCCTGTGGATGACTTTGCCTGCGCTATCGAAGCTGGCTGATCCCGCCATGCAGGCTTTGTTCCAGACCTATGTCTTGCGGGCGTTTTTTGGCTTTGCGGTGCTGGCCAGCATTGTGACCTGGTGGATCGTGCTGGCGAACGAAAGCCGCGATCTGGCTGAAGAGGAACTGCGTCTGGCCAAGGAGCGCGCTGAAGCGGCAACACGGGCCAAGGGTGAATTCCTGGCCAATATGAGCCATGAGATCCGTACCCCCATGAATGCCATCATCGGCCTGTCGTATCTGGCGCTGAAAACCGCGCTGGACGCCAAGCAGCGTGACTATATCGACAAGGTCCACGGTGCCGCGACCTCGCTCCTGCGCATCATCAATGACATCCTCGATTTCTCGAAGGTGGAAGCCGGCAAGATGGAGCTGGAGAACACGCCCTTCCTGCTCGACGAGGTGTTCAGCAAGGTGTCCACGGTGACCGTGGGCCGCGCCAATGACAAGGGCCTGGAATATCTGCTGCGCGCGGCACCTGATGTGCCGCAGTGGCTCAATGGCGACCCGCTGCGCTTGGGCCAGGTGTTGATCAACCTGGTCAATAACGCGGTCAAGTTCACCGAGCAGGGCGAGATTGATGTATCGGTCAGTGTGCAGTCGCGCCAAGACAAGACGGTCACGCTGTACTTCGCCATCCGCGATTCGGGTATCGGCATGACCGAAGCCCAGTGCGCCAAGCTGTTCCAACCGTTTACCCAGGCCGACGGTTCGACCACGCGCAAGTACGGCGGCACGGGTCTGGGCCTGACCATCAGCAAGCGCATCGTCGAGGCCATGGGCGGGGAAATCGGCGTGCGCTCGCAGCCGGGCAAAGGCTCGGTCTTCTACTTCACCGCCACGCTGGATATTGCCGACGCCGCGCCACAGCCACAGCCCATCGATAACCACCTGCCCATCCAGCGTGCGCTGGTGGTGGACGATAACGCTCTGGCCCGCCAGGTGCTGGTCGATATGCTGGCAGGGCTGGCTATCGAGGCCGATGCGGTGGATTCGGCGGCCGCAGCCTTGCAGGCTGTTAATACCGCGATCACGCCTTATCCCTTGTTGTTGATCGACTGCAAGATGCCGGGCATCAACGGTATTGAACTGGCTCGCCAGTTGCGCCTGCGCACCCCGGCGGAGGGTGCGCCCCATATCGTGATGGTGAGCGCCTTTGGCGGTGATGATGTGCGCGCCGAAATCGGCCCGTTGCAGCTCGATGGCTTCATCAGCAAGCCGGTTACCCAGTCTTCACTGGTGGATGCTTTGGTTGGTCTGGGCGGCGGTACGCTGGTCACGGGCGCTACGATTCAGCGTGCCGGTACGCTACTGGCTGGCTTGCGGGTTCTGTTGGTGGAAGACAACGAAATCAACCAGCAGATCGCCGTTGAACTGATGCAGGAGGCCGGTGCCAGCGTCGTGGTCGCCGGTAATGGCCAAGAGGCGATCAACCATATGCAGGCCGCCGAAACGGGCGCGGTGCATCTGCTACTGATGGATGTACAGATGCCGGTCATGGACGGTATCGAAGCGACCACCCAACTGCGCACCGACCCACGCTGGACTGATATCCCCATCATTGCCATGACCGCGCACGCGATGGAGGAAGAAAAGCAGCGCTGCGAAGCGGCCGGCATGAATGACCATGTGACCAAGCCGATTGATCCGTCCGTGTTCATCGGTACGCTGGCTCGCTGGCGTGAACAGCTGGGTATCGAGGGGTCGGCGTCCGAATCCATGCCGGACGCCGCACCACTGGGCGCGGTTGTTCCGATGGCTATGCCGCCCACTCCGTTAGCGGGGCTGGATATGGCTGACGGGTTGCGCCGTACAGGCGGCAAGATCGAGCGCTATCGAGCGGTCCTGCAAAGCTTTGCCTCACGCTATGCGGACGCCGGTGCTGACTTGCAGCGGCATCTGGCCGCCGAGGATTTCGACGCAGCTTTTGCTTTGCTGCATACGCTCAAGGGCGTGTCCGGCAATATTGGCGCGCTGGCGCTTTACGATGCGGCAGGCCAAGCAGAAACGCTGGTGCAGGCGCGGAGGGCGACTGGGGCGGCCTATACGGCCGTGTGTACCGCGCTGGCCGAGACCGTGACGGCGATCACCGCCTTGCTGCCCTTGCAGGACAAACCGGTGACAGCCAGTGCCGGGGCCGGCGAAGTGCTGCAGAAGCTCAGGCGTTTGCTGGAGGATTGCGACGGTGAGGCGCTGGAGTACTGGGATAGCCAGGCGGACTGCCTGCGTGCGGCCCTGCCCGCCGACGTGTTCGAGCGCCTGGGCGCTGCGGTGGGTCAGTATGATTTCGATGCCGCCTTGGCTGCCTTGCCACCAAACTAAGCAGATGAAGCGGCACTTGGCCTGAACTACACTTCGCCTCTTCGATCAGGCGGCCTGCGGCCGCCGAATCCACTGGGCGAGGCCCGGAATACCCATGCGCGAATTCGACTACCTGATTTTCATCGGCCGCTTCCAGCCGTTCCACAATGGCCATTTGTGGACCCTGCAACACGCGCTGGAGCGCGCTGACAAGGTTGTTGTGCTGTGTGGCTCGGCACGGCAGGCACGCAACCCCATGCATCCGTTCACGGTGGAAGACCGCGAGGCCATGGTGCGCTTGGCGCTCAGCGAGGAGCAGCAATCGCGCGTGTTCGTGGTCGGTATTTCGGACCGCATGTACAACGATCAGCAGTGGCTGATCGAGGTGCAGAACCTGGTAGACCGGGTGATTGCGGTGGATACGTCCGATGTGGGCAGCCGTCAGGCGCAGTTCCGTATCGGCATCGTCGGGCCGCCGCGGGGTGCCAGCAAGGGGAATGCCGAATACCTGGAACTGTTCCCGCAATGGGCACGCGTTGAGGCGCCCGAGCTGCCCGATGTGCACGCCTCGCGCATCCGCCATGCGTTTTTCGATCCCGAACGTGAAGGTGGCTGGCCGGCCTGCGCGGCACTGGTGCCCGAGCCCGTGTTCGGCTGGCTCAATACCTTCCGTGCCAGCGAGACATTCGCCAAGCTGCAGGATGAATACCTGTTCGTGAAGCGTTACCGGCAAAGCTGGGCCGCTGCACCGTATCCGCCCACGTTTGTCACGGTGGATGCCGTGGTGATCCACTCGGGCCATGTGCTGCTGGTGCGGCGTCGCTCGCAGCCGGGCAAGGGCTTGTGGGCCTTGCCCGGTGGTTTCGTGAACCCGGACGAGCGCGTCAAGGATGCGGTGATCCGTGAGCTCAAGGAAGAAACCCGCCTCAAGGTGCCTGCACCGGTGCTGGCTGGTTCGGTGCGCAGCAGCCGCGTGTTCGATCATCCGCAGCGATCCTTGCGTGGCCGCACGATTACCCATGCTTTCCTGATCGAGCTGGCGCCCACCAGTGACGGCCTGCCGCGCGTGCGCGGCAGTGATGACGCCGATCAGGCCAAGTGGGTGCCCTTGTTCGAGTTCAACCGCATGGAAGAGCAGCTGTTCGAGGACCACTTCTATATCGTCAACTGGTTTCTTGGGCAGGTCTAGCCGACCCAAGGCATCAACGGGTTCCTCGGCGAGGTCCGCGCATTCCCGTATTGCCGTTGTGGTGGGGCTTCTATACTGAAGTCATGAGACAGGGACGGATGTATCTGTGGCGGGGCAGGGCGCTGGTGCTGGGCGTGGATACCGATTCCACACCGCATGCGCACCATGCGATTCAGCTGAGCGTGGCGCTGGAAGGCGAGTTCCGGCTGGCCCGCGACGGGGCAGAACTCAAGCCCTGCCGTGCGGCCATCCTGTGGCCCGGCCAGCAGCACAAGATTGCCGCCAATGGTGCGCTGATCGCGCATTTGTTCATTGATCCGGCGCAGCGCATTCTGGAGCCTTGGCGCCAACGCCCGCCCGAACCCGTGATTGATCCCGGCCTCTGCGAGGCATTGACCGATGCCTGGCAGATCCCGCGTGCCTTGGACTTGTGCGAGCCATTGGTGCAGCAATGGCAGCAAGGCTGGTTGCCGGGTTTCGAGCGCGCACCCGCGCATGATGCCCGGATCGCTCAGGCGCTGGCGTGGCTGGCGGCTGATCCCGAGCGCGACGCTGCCAGCACGGCTACCGAGCTGGGGCTGTCGCAACGCCGCTTCAGTCAGTTGTTCAGCCTGCACACGGGTTTACCCCTGCGTCGCTATCTGCTGTGGATGCGCTTGCTCGACGCGGTGGCACGTCTGGCTACCGGCGCCAACCTGACTACGGCCGCACACCATGCTGGTTTTGCCGATCTGGCCCATATGAGCAGGGTGTTTCATGCCACCTTTGGCGTTGTTCCCTCTACGCTGAGCCGCATTACCATCGTTGCCTGATCGCGCACCATCCGCTGCACAATCGTTCAAGCGTGGCCCTGCCTTGCGCGCTACAGTGGTTTCCACAAACCAAGAGGAGACCGCCATGAGCGCCATACAAACCCTGTTCGATCGTTACGGCGAGAGCCACCAAAACGCCTTCAACAAGCGGGTGCACTGGGTGTGCGTGCCGCTGATCACTTTCAGCCTGCTGGGTCTGCTCTGGGCAGCCACACCTTGGCTGGCGCTGGGTTTTGCCGTGTTTGCGCTGGTCTATTACATCCGGCTTTCCCTGCCCATTGCGGCAGGCATGTTGCTGGTGGCGGGTGCCATGCTGGTGGTGTTGAGCCAGATGCCGCATGTGCTGGAAATCAGCGTGCTGATTTTCGTGCTGGCCTGGGTGGGCCAATTTGTGGGCCATAAGGTCGAGGGCAAGAAACCCTCTTTCTTTGATGACATCAAGTTCCTGCTTGTCGGGCCGGCCTGGCTGCTGGGTTTCATTTATCGCCGCCTGGGCATCGCGTACTGAGATGGCACCGCGCACATACCGATTGTCCCGGCGTCGATTGCTGGGCTGGGGGATGGCCTCGATGGCGCTTGCCACCTTGCCCGTGTACGCAGCAGACCCACCGCTGACCTTGGCAGACATGCGGGCCAGACTCGCGGCCTTGCCCTTGCAGAACCTGCGCGCTACGGCGGGTGGAATGTCGCCTCAGGTGGCGCTGGTGCACTGTGCGCAGAGTATCGAGTATGCCTTGACGGGCTACCCCCGCCTCAAGCCGCGCTGGTTCCGGCAGACGCTGGGGCAGAGTGCGGCGCGGGTGTTCCTGTGGCGTAACCGGGTGTCACATGATTTGCACGAGCCCATTCCCGGGGCGCCGGTAATCGTGGAGGGCGTCGCACTGGCCGGGGCGGTCACCCGTTTGCTCGCGGCGATAGAGACGTTCGAGGCGGCGATACGGGCGGGCAAGCCACTGGCACCGCATTTTGCCTATGGCGTGCTGGCGTCGGCAGATTACGACAGGCTACAGGCACTGCACCTGCAAGCGCATCTGGCGGCGCTGCAGGCGGCTTGACCCACCTTACCAGCTGCGGCCGCTGGCAATCAGGGCTGTGGCTTCCTCGGCCGGCAAGGGCCGGGCAAAGTAGAAACCCTGGGCAAAGGTGCATTCCAGATCCCGTAGCACCTGTAGTTGCTCGGCGGTTTCGACGCCTTCCGCAATCACACCCATACCCAGGTTGCGGGCCAGCAGGATGATGGCGCGGACGATCTCGCGGCTGAAATGATCTTCGGTGATCTGGCGCACGAAAGACCCGTCGATCTTGAGCACGTTCGAGGGGAAACGGTGCAGGTAGGACAGCGATGAATAACCGGTGCCGAAATCATCCATCAGGATCTGCATGCCACGGGCGCGGATGGATTGCAGCATCGTGATGATGGCATCGGTGCTGTCCATCAAGATGCTCTCGGTGATTTCCAGCTCCAGCAGGTGCGGCTCGATGCCGGCTTGGGCAATGGCATTGTCGACCTGCGCGACCAGATCGGGCTGATTGAACTGCTTGCCCGAGAGATTGACGCTGACCCGCAGTACGCGATCAGGAAAGGCCTGTTGCCAGCGGGCGATCTGCTGGGTGGCATCTTCCAGCATTTGCTTGCCGATGGCGTTGATCAGACCGATTTCCTCGGCCAGCGGAATGAATTCGGCCGGGCTGACCAGCTTGCCATCGGGCTGCAACCAGCGCACCAGGGCCTCGAACGCCGCGATTTCGCCGGAGTTCAGGTCGACGATGGGCTGGAAATATGGACGGAACTCGCGCGCCGCCAGCGCCCGGCGCATTTCCTGTTCCATCTTGAGCGCCCGCAGCATGGTGCCCTGCATGGTGCGATCAAAGACTTCGAACTTGCCCGCACCGCGTTGCTTGGCGCGGTGCATGGCGGTATCCGCATCGCGGATCATTTCTTCGGGATGGGCATATCCGCCGCTGGATAGCGCAATGCCGACCCGCGCGCCGGGGTAGATTTCGTGGCCTTCCACGTCAATCGGCTTGCCCAGCTCGGCGAGTATCACTTCCGTCTGCCGCAGGGCTTCGGTCGGATCGTCGATGCTGTCGAGCAGGATGGCGAATTCATCGCCGCCAAAGCGGGCAACCACATCGCCAGCGCGTTGTATGCGAACGAGTCGCTCGGCCGTGACACGAAGAATCTGGTCCCCGGTGGCATGGCCGAAGCTGTCGTTGATATACCGGAATCGTTCCAGATTCAGGCACAGCACCGCGCAGAGATAGTTGGGGTCGCGGGTGGAGTGACCCAGCGCAAACCCCAGAAAATCCGTGAACATGGGGCGGTTGGCCAAGCCGGTCAGGGTATCGTGCAGGGCGTCATACAGCATCTGCTCTTCGGCCCGCTTGCGCTCATTGATGTCGGTGAGCGAACCAGCCATCCGGTAAGCGCGCCCCGACTCCTTGTCCATCAAGGCCATGCCACGGGTGGCCATCCAGATCCAGCTACCGTCACGATGCTGCATGCGGTGCTCGGTCTCGAAGTGCGGGGTCTCGCCACGCAAATGCTGGATCAAGCGCGCGCGCATGCTGTCGCGTTCATCCGGATGAACCAGGCTCATCCAGATATCGGTGGGTGCATTGACCAGCTCGTCTTCACGGTAGCCGAGCATCGCCTTCCAGCGCGGCGACAGGTAGAGGGTGTCCTCGCGGATATTCCAGTCCCACAGCCCGTCGTTCGCGCCGCGAATGGCCAGCTCGTAACGTTCCTGGCTTTCTCTGAGCGCCAGTTCGGCCTGGCGTTTGGCGCGGCGGTTGTCGGTTTCGCGCAGCTCGCGTTCCACCACGCTGGCCAGACGCTTGAGGTGGGATTTGAGTATGAAATCGTTGACCCCGGCCTTCATCATCGCCACGGCGGACTCTTCGCCGATGGTGCCGGTAACGACAATGAAAGGGATGATGCGGCCATGCTGCTGGAAGATGGCCAGCGCTTCCTGTGCCGAGAAACGCGGCATGGAGTAGTCCGACAGCACCAGGTCCCAGTGCTGTCCCGACAAGGCTGCATGCATGGCATCGGCGCGATCGACGCGCTGGAAATCCACACTGAATCCTTGGCGCCTCAGCGCCAGGATATTGAGCAGTGCATCGTCTTCGGAGTCGTCGACAACAAGCACCCTCAGGGCTTGTTTGACCTGGGCCGCGCTATCCATGGTGCTCAGTTCTGGACCGGTTCGTTGAGCATCAGCCAATAAAGACCGACCTGACGCACGACTTCCATGAACTGCATGAAGTCGACCGGCTTGCGGATATAGCTGTTGGCGCCCAGGCTGTAGCTTTTGACGAGGTCATCCTCCTCCTTGGAGGTGGTGAGGACGACAACCGGAATCAGGCGGGTCTGTTCGTGGCTGCGGATCTGCCGCAAGACCTCGATACCATTGAGCTTGGGGAGCTTGATATCCAGCAGGATCAACACGGGCCGATCGTGCTTGCTCTTGCCGGTGTGCAAGCCCTGACCAAACAGATAATCGACGGCTTCCTGCCCGTCGCGCGCAACGGTGATCGGATTCTGGATGCCGTTCTTGCTGAAGGCACGAATCGTGAGCGCTTCGTCGTCAGGGTTGTCTTCGACCAGCAGGATGGGCGGTTGCATTCGGCGGGGGCGGGCAAGGTGGCCCGATCATGGTTGATTCGCCTGAACACTAGACTACAGCGAGGCTGCACGGCAAGTGCAGCCTCGCATTTGACCCGCCGGAGTGTGGCCGGTCAGGTCCCGGATCAACGGTTTGAGCGTGGATCGGGCTTACTGCAGGTTCTTGGAAACGATCTCGTACACATCGCGTGACAAACCGACTTGCGCGGCAATGCGTTCCAGCGCGGCCTGCATGCGAGCCCGGCGTATGGGTTCGAGCTTCTTCCAGCGGTTGAAGCACCCCACGATGCGCGCTGCCACCTGCGGGTTGAGCTGGTCGAGCTTGAGCACAGCGTCGGCGGCAAACTCGTAGCCGCTGCCATCGGCAGCATGGAACCCTGCCAGATTGTTGTGCACGAAGCTGCCGATCAGCGAGCGTACCTTGTTGGGGTTGGCCATCGAGAACGCCGGATGCTGCATCAGGGCGTTAACGTGTTGCACCGTACCCAGACGGCGGCTCATGGCTTGCAGGGCGAACCACTTGTCCATGACCAGCGCTTCATTGGCCCACTTGGCGGCAAAGGCATCGAGCGCGGCATCGCCTTCAGGCCAGTTGACCAAGGCCATCAGGGCGGCTTGGGCATCGGTCATGTTGTCGGCGCTTGCGTACTGCTTTTCGGCCAGTTCCAGCAGGGTGGGTTCGTCCAGCTCGGCCAGATAGCTTAGCGCCGTGTTACGCAGTGAACGGCGGGCTACGGCGGCGGCGTCGAAGGTGTAGGGACTGCTGTCTTGCAGGCGGGCATAGACCGCCTTGAACTCGTTGCGCAGGGCACGCGCCAGACCCAGACGCATGGCTTCGCGGGCTGCACGGATCGCATCGGGATCAATTTCGGTCTGCTGATCGGCCAGATAGGTTTCTGCCGGCAGGGTCAGCATCAGGGCCACGAGTGCCGGGTCCAGCGTGTCGTCGGCCAGCAGGGCGCGCAGGGCTTCGACAAAATCGTCGTTGAGCGTCAGTGCGCCACCGTTGCGGGCAGCGTCGATCAGGCCTTGCAGGTCTTGCAGCATCAGCGTCTGTCCGGCTTCCCAGCGGCAGAAGGCATCGCTGTCGTGGGCCAGCAGGTGCACCAGATGGGCGCGCGTCCACGGGAAGTCCAGCTTCACCGGGGCCGAGAAATTGCGCAGCAGCGAAGGCACGGGCTCGACGGCCACATCCTCGAACACGAACGTCTCGCTCGCCGCCTTGACGGATAGCACGCGCGTGCCGTTGATGGCTTCGCTTTCACCCTGCAGGCGCAGTGGCAGATCACTGCCATCGGGGCCGACCAGGCCCAGTGCCAGCGGGATATGGAAGGGCAGCTTTTCAGTCTGGCCCGGTGTGGCGGGGCAGCTTTGCGAGACGGTCAATGTGTAGCGGCGCGCGGCGGCGTCGTACTGGCCGCGAACGTTGAGCACCGGTGTGCCGGCCTGCTGATACCAGCGCTCGAACTGGCTCAGATCGTAATCATTGGCGTCGGCCATCGCGGCGCGGAAGTCGTCGCAGGTCACGGCTTGGCCATCGTGGCGCTTGAAGTACAGGTCCATACCCTTGCGGAAGCCATCGCGGCCCAGCAGGGTCTGGTACATGCGCACGACTTCGGCACCCTTTTCGTACACGGTAACGGTGTAGAAGTTGTTGATTTCGATATAGCTCTCGGGGCGTACCGGGTGCGCCATCGGGCCGGCATCTTCGGCAAACTGGTGGGTGCGCAATGCGCGTACGGCCTCGATGCGGCACACCTCGGGACTGCCCATATCGGCCGAGAATTCCTGATCGCGGAAAACCGTGAGGCCTTCCTTGAGCGAGAGCTGGAACCAGTCGCGGCAGGTCACGCGGTTGCCGGTCCAGTTATGGAAGTACTCGTGCGCGATCACGGCCTCAATGCCGTCGAAGTCCACATCGGTGGCGGTATCGGGGCGAGCCAGCACGAACTTGGTGTTGAAGATGTTGAGGCCCTTGTTCTCCATCGCACCCATGTTGAAGTCGCCCACGGCGACGATCATGTAGGTATCGAGGTCATATTCCAGGCCAAAGCGCTGCTCGTCCCAGCGCATCGACTTTTTCAGCGACTCCATGGCATGGGCGCACTTGTCGAGGTCTTGCGGCTCGACAAAGATTTCCAGTGCCACTTCACGGCCCGATGCGGTCGTGTATTTGTCGGCCAGCAGCGAGAGCTTGCCGGCGACGAGCGCAAACAGATAAGCCGGTTTCTTGAACGGATCGACCCACTTGACCCAGTGGCGGTTGCGGTCAAGCTGGCCTTCGCCGACCTTGTTGCCATTGCTGAGCAGCACCGGCCACTTGCTCTTGTCGGCGACGATGGTGGTGGTGAAACGTGCCATCACATCTGGGCGATCAAGGTAATAGGTGATCTTGCGGAAGCCTTCGGCCTCGCACTGGCTGTAGAAGTTGGCACCCGAGCGGTACAGGCCGTTGAGGCTGGTATTCGTTTCGGGATGGATCAGGGTGACGATTTCGAGGATGGCGTTGTCGGGCATGGCCGACACGGTCAGTTCTTCGCCATCAAGCTCATAGCGGCTACCGTCGAGCGATTCGCCATCGAGCTTGATCGATTCGAGCTCCAGCTCGCGACCGTGCAGGCTCAGCGGTGCGCGCGCATCGGGATGTGCGGGGTTGCGGTGCAGCACCAAGCGCGAGGTCACCCGCGTGCCCGTCTCCTCCAGATCAAAAGTCAGGTCGACCTTGTCGACCAGGAAGGCGGGGGGCGTGTAATCCTTGAGCTGGATGGGCTGGGGGGTGTTGACGTCGAGCTTGGCCATGGTGCTTTCTATCGCGCGGGAGAGAGGCAGGATCGCTGCGGCCCGCGTAGTCCGGAATGGGGTAAACGCGCAATTATAAACCGCTACCTGTTTTGAGGCACTTTGCAGAAGTAAACGCGAATGCTCGTCAATGCTTATGGATGATCGGGTTATATGCGGGCGGCGCGATATGAATAGATGCAAAGAATTGTTCTTTGCGCCCACCCGCGCTGCTAATCTGCCTGCCTTGATCATGGCTGGTACTGCGCCCGCAGTGCCGGCAAACCAGATGGCTTCCCATGTATATCTACGACGATTACGACCAGCGCATCGTTGACCAGCGCGTCGCCCAGTTCCGCGACCAGACCCGCCGTTTTCTATCGGGCGAGCTGACCGGCGAAGAGTTTCGCCCGCTGCGCCTGCAGAACGGCCTTTATATCCAGCGCCATGCACCCATGCTGCGGGTGGCGGTGCCTTATGGCCATCTCACCAGCAAGCAGGTACGCATGCTGGCGCACATTGCCCGCAAGTACGACCGGGGCTATGGTCACTTCACCACGCGCCAGAACATCCAGTACAACTGGCCCAAGCTGGAAGATGTGCCCGATATCCTCGCGGATCTGGCCACTGTCCAGATGCACGCGGTGCAGACCAGTGGCAACTGCGTGCGCAACACCACCACCGACCAGTTTGCCGGCGTGGCCCATGACGAGATCATCGACCCGCGTCCCTGGTGCGAAATCATCCGCCAGTGGTCTACCTTCCACCCTGAATTCGCCCACCTGCCGCGCAAGTTCAAGATCGCCGTTTGCGGTTCGGTCGAAGACCGCGCTGCGACCTGGGTGCACGATATCGGCGTGCATGTGGTGCACAACGAGGCCGGCGAAGTCGGCTTCAAGGTCATCGTCGGTGGTGGCTTGGGCCGTACGCCCATTGTCGGTGCCGTGATTCGAGAGTTTCTGCCACAGCAGCACCTGCTCAGCTATCTGGACGCCGTGCTGCGCGTTTACAACCGCTATGGCCGTCGTGATAACAAGTACAAGGCGCGCATCAAGATCCTCGTCAAGGCGATGACGCCCGCCGCGTTTGCCGCCAAGGTCGAAGCCGAATGGGCACATCTCAAGGATGGCCCGATGACGCTGACTCAGGCCGAAATCGACCGCAATGCTGCCTTCTTCACCGCCCCGGCTTACGAAACCCTGCCGGCTGAGGACGCCGGCTTTGCCCAGCTACGCAGCGAGAACAAGGCCTTCGCCCGCTGGGTAGAGCGCAATGTGTTCAAGCACAAGGTGCCCGGATATGCGGCCGTCACCCTGTCGCTCAAGGCCACTGGCGTGGCACCGGGCGATGCGACCGACGCACAGCTCGATGCCGTGGCCGATCTGGCCGACCAGTACGCTTTCGGTGAAATCCGCGTCAGCCACGAGCAGAACCTGATCCTGGCCGATGTGAAGCAGTCTGATCTGTTTGCTGTGTGGGAAGCCGCCAAGAAGCTCGGTTTTGCCACGCCCAACATCGGCCTGATTACCGATATCGTCTGCTGCCCCGGCGGCGACTTCTGCGACCTGGCCAATGCCAAGTCGATTCCGATTGCCGAGGGCATCCAGCGCGTGTTCGACGATCAGGACTACCTGTTCGACCTGGGCGAGATCGACCTCAATATCTCCGGCTGCATGAACAGTTGCGGCCATCACCATGTGGGCCATATCGGCATCCTGGGCGTGGATAAGAGCGGTTCCGAGTGGTACCAGGTCTCGCTCGGCGGCCGTCAGGGCCACGACGCCAGCTTGGGCAAGGTGATCGGCCCGAGCTTTGCGCAGGACGATGTACCGGGTGTGGTCAAGCAGATCATCGACGTATACGTGGAGCATCGTCAGGATGACGAACGCTTCCTCGATGTATTCGATCGCGTGGGCATGGAGCCCTTCAAGACCCGTATCTATGCCAAGGAGCGTGCCCATGGTTAAGGCGCCCCATATCGTTAAACTGGATCGCGCCACGGGCCAGCGCCAGATCATTGCCAACCACTGGCTGCGACTGGCCGAGGCGGCCGACGATGCCGTTCCGCCGCACAGCCTGCTGCCGCTCAAGGAATGGCTCGAACGTCGCGACGAGCTGATTGGCCGAGCCGATGTCGGTATCTGGTTCGCGCCGGACGACGAACCCGAAGCTTTGGGCTCGGATGCGGCCCAGCTCGCCATCATCGCTGTCGAGTTCCCTGCGTTTACCGACGGTCGCGGCTTCAGTATCGGCCGTTTGCTGCGTGAGCGTTATGGCTTTACCGGCGAGCTGCGTGCCGTCGGTGATGTGTTCAAGGACACCATGCTCTATCTGAAGCGCTGCGGTTTCGATGCGTTTGAAGTGCGTGCCGACAAGGATGTCGAAGAAGCCGCCAAGGGCCTCGACGACTTCACCGAGTATTACCAGGGCGCGGCGGATCAGCCGCTGCCGCTGTTCCGCCGCCGGAGTGCCTGAGATGACTTCGGGCAAGGTCTGGCTCATTGGCGCCGGTCCCGGCGCGGCCGACCTGATCACGGTGCGCGGTATGCGTCTGCTGCAAGCGGCCGACTGCGTGCTGTACGACGCGCTGGTCCAGCCCGAGATGCTGGCCTATTGCCCGCAAGCCACCTTGATTGATGTGGGCAAGCGTTGCGACCAGGCCTCGATGCAGCAGAAGTTCATCAACAAGATGCTGGTGGATGCGGCGCATAAATATCAGCGCGTGGTGCGCCTCAAGGGGGGCGACCCGATGCTGTTCGGTCGGGCGCAGGAAGAGTTGCACGCGCTGGATGAAGCCGGCATTGCCTATGAAGTGGTGCCGGGTATCACCGCGGCCTTGGCTGCCAGTGCCGATGCCGGCATCTCGCTGACCAGCCGCGGTCTGGCGCGCAATGTATTGTTCGCCACCGCCCGTGTGGGCCATGGCGAAGATCCGAGCGACTGGGTTCGCCCGGTGGTCGCTGCCGATACCGCCGTGCTCTACATGGGCGTGAAGCAGGCCGCCGAAGTGGCTGCGGCCTTGCTGGCCGGCGGCCTGCGCGCCGATACCCCCTTGCTGATTATCGAGAACGCCTCGCTGCCGCAATCGCGCGAGTGGGCGATGACGCTGGCCGAGTTGCCCCTGGCCGCGAGCTGGCAACTGGCCGGTCCGGCCATTTTGCTGATCGGCGAGGTGTACCGCGCCAGGTTGGCCTTGGCCGAAGCGGCACCAATGCAAGCACGGGCCTGAACAAACGCTAGGCCAGCCGCTTGGCGGTCGCAGGGGGTAAGCTGGTCGCTTTCTCCACCGGGCTGTTTGCAACCATCATGAAACGTTTGCTGCTCTTACTACTTGCTTGCCATGGCCTGCAGGCATCGGTGCTGGCTGCGCCTGTCCAGTCTGTCGCCTTGCTGGATCTCAAACGGTATCTGGGCACCTGGTACGAAGTTGCCAGCTATCCCATGTTTTTCCAGCGCATGTGCGTGGCTGATACCACGGCTGAATATGGCTTGCTGGAGGACGGCCGGGTTTCAGTGCGCAATCGCTGCCGCAAGGAGGATGGCAGTTTTTCGGAGGTGACAGGCAAGGCCGGCGTAGTGGCCGGCACCGGCAATGCGCAGCTCAAGGTCAGTTTCTTCTGGCCGTTCTCTGCCCCTTACTGGGTGATCGGGCTCGATCCGGACTACCGCTGGGCTGTAGTTGGCAACCCGAATCGCGACTATCTGTGGATCCTGTCGCGCACACCGCAGTTGCCGCCGGCCGATTGGGCTGCAGCGCGTGCCATCGCGCAACAGCAAGGTTTTGACCTAGAGCGGCTCAAACTGACGCGGCAGGCACCGTAATGATCCAGCCCTCCACCGGGTCGATCTGCGCCGGCAGTCCGTAGGTGACCTGTGTAGCGGCCCAAGCGGCTTGCAGCAGGCAAAGCACGGCGTCGAGCAGATCGCCACTGGCATCGTCGATGATGGCTGTGCGCTGACTATGGGTGAGCAGCAGTTTTTGTCCCAGTGGCGGTACATCACCACACAGCGCATTGACGATGGCGAGGCGGTGCTCTGCGCGGGCAGGCGTCTGTTTGGCCGGGTCGTCGTTCTTGTAACTGGCGTTGCCGATGATCTGCCGCGCGAGCAGGGCCGGGTAGGCTTCGAGTGCGATCCGCGCCGGGTCACCGGCATGCAATCCGGGCAGGCTCACGCCAGCGGCGAGCAGCCTCGGCGCCCCTTCGAGCAGCATCCATGCAACTGGCGGGTTGATCCATTTCATCGAAGGGCTGGAGCGCGCGAGCCGGTCTACTGCGCGGTGCGCAAACTTGTTACCTGCGGGACGCGCGTTGCAGAAGTTGCGGAACAGTGAGGTCAGGTCGGATCGGCCATGACTCGCGTAATGGCGGATCAGATCGGGCCAGCAGGTGGGCCAGCCCTGTTGTTCGACGAATTCGCGCGGCAGGCCGAAGGGGAAGTCGAAGCCGCCTGTCCATGGGCCGGGCGTGGCCAGCATCGCCTCGAAGGCAGCAAAACTGTCGAGCCGCGAGGTGCTGTCGAGCCGTACGCCGGCATCGGTCAGGTCGCCTTGTGCCACCGTGATCTGTTTGCCGCGGCCGGGGCGACTGGTAAAGTCCACGCCGAACAGAAGCTGCCGGGTGGATGGCGAGGGCGTAAGCGGTAATTTGTCTGGCATGGCTTGAACTTTACGGGATTTGACCTGATCTAAACGCACGAAACCAACTGGAGCCTGTGCCCATCATGAAACGTGTTCTCGTATTCCTGTTTGCCTTCTTTGTCAGCTTTGGCGTGATGAGCGTCGAAGTGGAGGCCAAGCGCTTCGGCGGTGGCAAATCGTCGGGCATGCAGCGTAGCGCGCCGCAGCGTCAGGCTGATCAGCCCATGCAGCGTCAGCAGCAGGGCCAGCAAGCTGCGCCCGCACAGAAGCGCAGCTGGATGGGCCCGCTGGCGGGTCTGGCTGCCGGTATTGGCCTTGCCGCCTTGTTCTCGCACCTGGGCATGGGTGAAGGCATGGCCAATTTCGCCATGATGGCCCTGCTGGCCGTGGGCGCCTTCTTCCTGATCCGCTTCGTGATGGCGCGCATGCGTCCTGCCGCCGCAGCGCCGGCTCAATATGCGCCGGCTGGTGCCGGTAATGCGCCGGTCGCCCCGGCAGACTATCGCCAGCAGGATTATCGCCAGCAGTATGGTTCGGTGAATGACACGGGTGCGTTCAGTGCCGATGCACTCACCGCATTTCCGCCAGAGCTGGATGTGGAGGCGTTTGTCCGCGTCGCCAAGGTCAACTTCGTGCGTTTGCAGGCAGCTTATGATGCGGCTGATCTGGATGATTTGCGCGAGTTCACCTCGCCCGAGATGTTTGCGGAAATCAAGATGCAGCTGGCAGAACGCGGCTCCAGCGCCAATGTGACCGATGTGGTTCAGCTGGATGCGGAGCTGGTGGATTACGCCCGTGAGAGCAACCGCGAAATCGCCAGCGTACGTTTCCATGGCTTGATTCGCGAGTCTGCCGATGCCAGCGCCGAACGATTCGAGGAAACCTGGCACTTGAGCAAGTCGGGCAAGAGTGGCTGGGTGGTTGCTGGTATTCAACAGGCCGCCTGATACAGCGCGAGCATCCATCAAAAACGGGGAGCTGAGGCTCCCCGTTTTATTTGGCGGTACGCTCAGGCACGCCGGCAGGCCGGGTCATCCTTGTTACGCTCGTCCTGGCAGTCGATCTGGCTCAGGGCCTCCACCTGAGTCTGCGCCTCGGCAACATCCTTGCCGTACTCCTTGAGGTAGCGGTCACGCTCTTCGCTTTGCCATTCGCTGCTGGCAAAGCTCGTCAGGGCATGGCTGGCGGTCTGATGAACGCGCCCCGTTAATCTCGGCATGAGGACTCGGTCAGGAAAGCCTGTATCTCGCAGCAGATAGCCATCCACATCCCTTACGCTTAGGGGGAAGCGGGGCTTGAGATCACGGATCAGCTTGCCGAACAGGGACAGCTTCAACTGCTGGGGCCCGCTATCGAGCATGTCGTTGAAGGTCAGCAAGGCCAACGGTTTGCCGTCTGCGTCGTCAATCCGTGCGTTGATGATGAAACGTCCCGCCTGCCGGACATCGACAGGGATGCGCAAGACCAGGGAGCCAGCCTCGATGGTGTCCTTGAAGCTACCCGCCCAGACAGCGGGCACCTGGGGCGTGTAGATGATGTCGAAAGCATGGCGCCCGTTACGGTCACCGGCCTGATACGCCAGCTGAAGGCGGATGGTGCCGTCGAACTGCGCGAGCGGACTTTGCGCTGGCACCAGCAGGGCCGAGGCTATGCCATCCCCGCTACGCAGGTCGCCTGCCTGCCCCTGATCGTTGAAGGCGACGACCATGGCTGGCAAGGCACCGCTGCCGGCATGCGGCATGGCACGGGCGGTGGCTTCGGTTACGGCCAATGGCAGGGTTTGCCCATCTCGCTGGCGGGCTGTGATGGTGAACAGCACGGCTTCGCCACTGGCGACATAGACGCGGCTTTGGCTGGTGATGATCTGTACAGTCGGGTCAACATTGCCGTTGCCGTCGTGGAGCGCCTGCTCTTCCTCGACGGGACGGTTGGGCTGGAGTTGATCCTCATGCTCGCTGGCGGGGCGGGAGTCAAAAGGATACTGCGTGGTCTGGCGATAGCTGTCCAAGGTGGCTTGGGCGCGTTCGAGCCGTTCGCGCCAATGAGCAAGTGCAGCGGCGCGCTCTGCAGGGGTCATCGCGGCAATCGTGGCGGCGCTGGGGGCTGCGCTCAGCATCTCCATGCTGTCCTTGGCTGAACCAGTGGCGGTGCTATGGCTCGCCTGCGGAGGCGGTGAGGTATCTGCCGGCCAGATCAGCCAGATCAGCCCCGCCACCGCCACGGCGGCCAGCATCAGGCTGGACACCGTGGCGAGGCGGCCCGATCCTGCCGGGCCGCTCGGTGGTTTATTGGGCATTGGTGACAACGTCACTACGAACCACCGAGATGATGCCGCCCCAGTTACCGTTGGCGTAGTGGTTGTAGGCTTCGTTGTTATCGCGGAACTTCACCGAGTGGTAACTCCACTTGGTGCGACCACCTTCATTGGCTGCGGTGCCCAAGGTCAGATCATTGCAGAACCAGTCGGACGGATTGCAAAAACCTGCGCCCGAAGTACCGGACACGCCACCGGTGGAGTGATAGGCCACCGCTTCGTCATCCTGACCCGGGAGAATGCTGGAATACAGTGTGCCCTTGGCGCCGGCAAACATGTAGAACCAGACACCTCGCGTGGTGTTGTGGTTGTACATCGCACGTGCCGTCGTGGTTTTCAGATCCTGTACCAGCGGTTCCGATACGGCCCAAGAACCCACATCGGAGAGTTCCGAACCGCCAGCCGCGCCGGAGGCCACGTTGACCCACTTGATGTTCCAGCCGGTTTGCGTACCGGCACCCGAGGCACTGCACACGCCGGAGGCGTTCGGGCTCGGTGTCATCTTGGTCCGGGTCGACCCACCGTAGTTGGCCATGGTGTAACCCATCATCAGGTCACCGGCACTGTGCACAGCCACGTAACACCAGTTGCCGCCGGTGCAGAAACAGTCGAGTGCGTTACGCACGAGGTGGTTCTGGTCGGCAATCCGGCTGCGACCATCCCAGTTCACGGCCTTCTTGTTGACGCCTGCGGCCGTGCTGGCCGGGCCCCAATAGGTAAAGCTGTCGTAGTTGCCGATCTGGCCGCCCCCGGTACGACCGTTGATCCAGAGGGTGTAATTGGCGGCAAAGGCCGGCAAGGCCAGGCTGGCCAGCAGGCCAACGAGGATAAGGCGATAACGCTGCAACATGCTGCACGCTCCTTGTGGGTGGGTGAGACGAAGCAGGCATTTCACAGAGATGGGCATAAGACGGCATGACGCCGTCTTCGCTGCCGCATGGTTCCGGCAGTTTCCTCTGGCCCGACTGGAACAACTCCCCTGTGCTGCCCGACGCATTCCTTGCCGTTGGCAAGGAAAACAAGACCGGTATGTTCCGGTTGCGACGGAATCCTAGAGTAATTGCGCTAATTCACAAGCCAAGCATGCGCTTGACTGGTGAATGTTGTACTTACGCCAGCGCACAATGCGCTGTGCACGGATGATGGACGGCCTTGCTCAATAAGCATACTTATTGGTATGTTTATAGGACTCATTCACAGACAGGGGCCGCTTGGGCGCCTGTTACCGTCATCAGGAGTTCCGATGTATCACCACATTGCTGCAGCACTCGTGGGTCTGCTGCTATCCCAACCGGTGTGGGCGTGGGATCAGCAGGCCAATCATTACAAGGTCAGAATCGATGCCAAGGCGCAAAAGGCGCATATCGAGGCGGATGTCTGGGTGGCAGGCCATACCCTGATGTTCTTTGGCGTCGAGCCATTGCCGAACCTGCCCAACGGCCAGGCGGACCTGATGGAGAACCTGACCGTGGTGGATGGCGCCGGGCAACCGGTGGCGACCAAGAATCTGGGTGAGGGCGAGTTTGCCCTGCAGGGGGATCGCCGCCTGCGTTATCGCTACGACATCCGCCTGGAGCATGATCGTTACGCATGGCCTGGTGGTGTAGAGGAAGTCCTGTACCGCACCGATGAGGGCATTCTGGCCTCGGGGTACGCCTTGTTCCTGGCGCCGGGGGAAAAGATGCTGGGCGAGACGCGGGTCACCTTTGACTTGCCTGCCGGGTGGCAAGCGCACACCCCGTGGCAGGCTACAGCCAGCCCCGATGTCTTTATCGCCGAAACCCGCAAGGCACTGGCCAATAACGTGATTTTCATGGGCACGGCACGCACCGAAACGCTGAAGTCCGGCGGGATGGAGGTGCAGATGGTGCTGGGCAAGCCCTATTGGCCAGCTCGCTCGCTGTTCCGTGAGTTGTTCCAGAAGCAGTTGGACAGCTATCTTGCCCTGTTCGGCGGGCCGCCACAGTCCAAGCGCTATCTGGTGGTGGTCAACGCCGGTGCGAGTGGCGATGGTGGTGCCTTTTCGGGCAGTTTCAGCCAGTTGATCAATGGCACTGCCGAAAGGCAAACCCTGCCGATCTGGGGCCGCGTGATGGCCCATGAGCTCCTGCACTTCTGGAACGGCTTGACGCTCGTTCCCAAGGATGGGCACGAGGAGTGGTTCAAGGAGGGTGTCACGGACTATCTGACGCTCACGTCCATGGCTCGCAACGAGTTGATCAGTCGGCAGGCGCTCATGCAGTGGTTCGAGAACCTCAGCCGCGGCCAGAGCGTGGCCCGCCAGGCACAGGGACTGACCATGCCCATCAGTGCGGCCGCAGCCGACAAGCATCGTAACTGGCTGCTGGTGTATGGCGGTGGCAGCATTGCTGCGCTGGCGCTGGATGTGGAGTTACGCAAGGCCACGCAGGGCAAGCAAGGGCTGCCGGATGTGATGCGGGCGATGCATGCCGAGTTCGGTCAAGCCGGCAAGCGCTATGACTTTGCCGACCTGCTTCGGGTTATCCGCAGCACCACAGGGTATGACGCCACCGCGCTGCTGGAGCGGATCATCAATCAACCCGCCCCCTACGATCTGCGCCCGGTATTTGCCGACCTGGGCTTGCGCCTTGAGCAATACATGCTGCTTGAGCACCATCTGCTCAAAGACCATCAGGCTGATGCGGCAGCGCGGGCGCGCTTTACCCAGCTGACCGGGCTACCTTACTGAGCATCCGGCAAGCGACGGGCGTTTCATCGTGTGATTGACCATCACCACGCGGCGAAACGCCCGCCGCCTGGATCGCGCAAACGGTAAACTCGCGGCCTTGTTGACGAGAGACGGAGCAAGGGCGTGAGTTCGCCACTTCCTCACCGCGACGGTGTCGCGCCCAGCTTCTTGTGGCTACCCTGCGAGTCCTGGCCTGATCTGCTGACCTACCTGATCGCCCGGTTCCCCCATGTGGGAGAAGAGATCCTCCGCGCACGCCTGCAGCGCGGCGAACTGGTGGACGAGACAGGGCGGCCGCAGGGGCTCGATGCGCCTTATGTGGCGGGTAGCCGCATCTGGTACTACCGCGAAGTACCGGATGAGACGCCCGTGCCATTCGAAGCGCACATCCTGCACCGTGATGAGCGTTTGCTGGTGGTTGATAAGCCGCATTTCCTGAGCATGATTCCTGCAGGGCGGCACCTGCGCGAGACGCTGTTATCGCGGCTGCGGCATCAGCTCGACCTCCCTGAGTTGACGCCCTGTCATCGGCTGGATCGGGAAACAGCGGGGGTCGCCATGTTTTGCCTGCATCCCCCTAGCCGTGGCGCCTATCAGAAGCTGTTCGAAGCCCGTGCAGTGAGCAAGGTATACGAGGCCGTTGCGCCTTGGCGTGAGGCGCTGGCATTGCCACTCGTCCACCGTAGCCGGCTTGAAGAAGGCCAAGGTTTTTTTTCCATGCAGGAGGTGGACGGGGAGCCTAATAGCGAGACGCTGGTTGAACTGATCGCCCGGCATGGTGAACTGGCCCACTATCGGCTCTCGCCCCATACCGGGCGAAAACACCAGTTGCGCGCGCACATGGCGGCTTTGGGCATCCCGATTCTTCACGACCCCTGGTATCCGGTACTGCTGCCGGATAAAGGGGATGATTTCAGCCGGCCTTTGCAGCTGCTGGCTCGTACTTTGGCGTTCAAGGACCCTTATACGGGGGAGGCGCGTTGTTTTGAGAGCAGGCGCGGGCTGGTGGCTTTATCCGAAGGATCGTCGAGTCCGAGGGAAAGTGAATAACGTGGCAATCAGCTAGCTTAGAAGCGAGCCTGCGTGTAACTAACCGTAGGCTCCCTCTGCCCTGCCTAACCTGCTTGGCACGCAACTTGGTCGCAAACCGCCGTGAATTTGTTGCCATCGATGCAAGCTACTTGATAGTGCTCAACGTAATCAGCCTTGCCGATCAACCAAGCACCAGAACTGCCGCTTTTGCAGCCTTTGCTGTTGGCGAACTGTTCCGCCTCATAGGACCAAGTACCCAGTTTCCGGTCCTTGATGGAGTACGACACCACCGGTGGTGGAGCAGGTTCGCTACGTGGCGCCGCATCCAAAGGGGTAAGAGTTGCCACGGTGGACGGTGCCGGCATTTCTGCCTGTGGTGCAACGGGCATGCGGCTGGCCTGCTGGGTGTTCACAATGAGTTCCGCCGAAGCTATAGCCTTGCTCTGTATCGGCGTCTGATTCGGCGCAAGCAGTAGCGTCGGGTCACCTGTATAGGCAAGGCCATTCAGATCCAATTCACCCTGAGCTTCGGTAATTTCATTTGGTGTAACGTGTCCGACGAATAAGCCCATAGAGATGCTTGTTTTGATGTACTTTTTCTTGCCTGCTTCCAGTGCGACATGTGTGCTTCGGGTCACTTCAGTTGAAGTGGCTACCGTGTAGTTGCCGGGCTGTCTATCCACAAAAAAGAAGCCACCGGGTTTGGAACTCCCCACAACCTCTTCGTTAACCCTGATATTCGGCTGGACAGCTGCACCGACCATATTGTTGTCGCGATAGAAATAGATGCGCCCCTTGCCGGTTGCAATTGGTGGAATCTTGTCTTTGATTTCCGCCATTTTGGGGCCAGATGCGCAGCCACTTAGAAAACCGACGCTTATGAGCGCAATTAGTGCAATTCGATTCAAAGCTTTCCTCCAAGACTTCATATGGTTATATGTTGGCGATACCGGAGACTCCGACCGGCATCGCCAAAGGGCTGATTAACGGCTGATCGGCTTGTAACGAATCCGCTTCGGCTTCGCACCTTCTTCACCCAGGCGCTTCTTCTTGTCGGCTTCGTATTCCTGATAGTTGCCGTCAAAGAACACCCACTGCGAATCGCCTTCGGCCGCCAGGATATGGGTGGCGATCCGGTCAAGGAACCAGCGATCGTGGGAGATCACGAACACGGTGCCGGCAAATTCCAGCAGCGCGTCTTCGAGGGCTCGCAGGGTTTCCACATCAAGGTCGTTGGACGGTTCATCGAGCAGCAGTACGTTGCCGCCCTTGAGTAGGGTCTTGGCTAGGTGCAGGCGGCCGCGTTCGCCGCCCGATAGCGTACCGACCTGCTTTTGCTGGTCGCCGCCCTTGAAGTTGAAGCGGCCCAGATAGGCGCGGCTGCTCATCTCGAACTTGCCCACGGTGATCATCTCGTGGCCACCGGCCACATCGTCGAATACCGTTTTGTTGCCTTCGAGCCCTTCGCGGCTTTGTTCCACAAAGGCCATCTGCACCGTCTGGCCGATCTTCACCGTGCCGCTATCCGGTTGTTCCTTGCCCGCGATCATCTTGAACAGCGTCGATTTACCGGCGCCGTTGGGGCCGATGATGCCGACGATGGCACCGGGAGGCGCCTTGAAGCTCAGGTTGTCGATCAGCAGGCGGTCGCCAAAGCCTTTGGACACGCCATCGAATTCGATCACTTCATTACCGAGGCGCTCGCCAACGGGGATGAAAATTTCTTGGGTTTCATTGCGCTTCTGGTGTTCGAAGGAGCTCAGTTCCTCGAAGCGGGCGATACGCGCCTTGGATTTGGCTTGGCGGCCCTTGGGGTTCTGGCGCACCCACTCGAGTTCCTGCTTCATCGCCTTCTGGCGCGCGGCTTCGGACTTGCCTTCCTGGCTCAGGCGCTCGTCCTTCTGCTCCAGCCAGCTGGAATAGTTGCCCTTCCAGGGAATGCCCTGGCCGCGGTCCAGTTCCAGAATCCACTCGGCGGCGTTGTCGAGGAAGTAGCGGTCGTGGGTAACGGCCACCACGGTGCCGGGGAAGCGCACAAGGAACTGTTCCAGCCATTCCACCGATTCGGCATCCAGGTGGTTGGTAGGTTCGTCGAGCAGCAGCATGTCGGGCTTGCTCAGGAGCAACTTGCAGAGCGCGACACGGCGCTTTTCACCGCCAGAGAGGTGGCCGATCACGGCATCCCAAGGCGGCAGGCGCAGCGCATCGGCAGCCAGTTCGAGCTGGTGTTCGACATTGTCGTTGGCGCCGGCAGCGATGATGGCTTCGAGTTTGGCCTGTTCTTCCGCCAGCTTGTCGAAATCGGCATCGGGTTCGGCATAAGCGGCATAGACCTCTTCGAGGCGCTTTTGCGCCGCCATGACTTCACCCATGCCGCTTTCGACTTCCTCACGCACGGTCTTGGCAGCATCGAGTTCGGGCTCCTGTGCCAGATAGCCGATCTTGATGCCGGGGAGCCACTGGACTTCGCCTTCGTATTCCTTTTCCACGCCGGCCATGATTTTCAGCACGGTCGATTTACCCGAACCGTTCAGACCCAGGAGGCCGATCTTGGCGCCAGGGAAGAAGCTGAGGGAAATATCCTTGATGATCTGCCGCTTGGGCGGAACGATCTTGCTCACGCGGAGCATGGACATGACGTACTGGGCCATGGTGTCTCGAATCAGTAGGGGAGAAAGACCACCAGTTTAACAAAGCCGGGCGCTTGGCGGATCAGCGTGGATTGAGCTTGTCGAAGCGAGCGCGATGCGGGTCGAGGGCGGTACTAAGCGGCAGGCCGGGTTCGGGCGCGCGGTGGCTGGCACCGGCCAGCGCCAGCAGCTCGCGATCGAGCTGCGCCAGGCTGGCTAGCGGGCGCCAGTGCTCACCGCTGGCTTCCTCCGGCCAGCAGGTCTGGCCATCAAAGGCGATGGCCAGTGTCGGTGAGGCATGCACATCGCCTAGGGTAGCCAGTACAGCGGCAAGCCGGCTGGGCCCCAGTTTGCCGAGGGCGCGCTGATAAGCACGTAGCGCATCGCTGCAGCGTACGAAGCCGAACCCGGCCATGAGCCGCCGGAATTGCCGCACCAGTCCCGGTGTGGCGTCGAACAGCTGTTGCAGGGCTTGCGCCCGCTGATCGAATGGCAAGGTCGGTTGCAGACTGATCTGTGCCTCAAGCCGCAGCATCGGCGGCACAGCAAGGCTGTGATCACGGCAAGCCTTGCCGAGGTTTGCCGCCAGTGCCGGCAGCGTGGCGCGCAGATTCTCTGCAACTTCGGTGAGATTGAGCTTGCCTTCCGCATCGGGCGTTGTGCCCCATAGGCCGTAATCTGCGGGGCCGCTGAGCAGATGCGGATCGGCGGCCGGGCTGGCTGCAGCGAGTGCCTGCGCGAACCAGGCTTCAAAACCGGCGGCTGCGGGCAGGCGCAGAGGTGGTGCTGCAGCCGGCGGGTGGCCGTGCGGCAGGCCGGAAGTCGGGACAGTGGCTTGGGCGCGCATGGGCTGCGCGTTGCAAAGCCCGTGCCATCAAAGCAAAAGGCCTGCAATGGCAGGCCTCTTCTGTGGGGCGGGTGTGGATCAGGCCTTGGCGGTGATCCGGATATACCGGTCCATCAGGGTTTCCTTGCTTTCCTTGCGGTCCGGGTCGAGCGGAATACAGTCTACCGGGCACACCTGCTGGCACTGCGGTTCGTTGAAGTGACCCACGCACTCGGTACACAGCTCCGGATCGATCTCGTAGATTTCTGCGCCCTGCGAGATCGCGTGATTCGGGCACTCGGGCTCGCACACGTCGCAATTGATGCATTCGTCGGTAATCATCAGGGCCATGGTCGGTACTCGGCAAACATCTGGAACGGGTCAGTGGAGCATTGTACCACTGCAGATCAGGGCACCTTGCGCGGCGGGTTTGTCGCATCAGCGGCTCGACCGATGTTTCCAGATGTAAATTCCCTGAGCAGATGACCTATGCGCTGGCGCCTAAGCCCCGGCGCGCATTAGTCTGCTGCAAAGTACCAACTGGCTGGAGTGCTCTTTCCATGCGTCTTGTGTTGATTGTATTGCTGGCATGTTGCCGGTTTGTGGCGGCTGAACCCTTGGGTGAACGCGACGCCCGCCATCTGCTGGCCCGTACCGGATTCGGCCCCACGTCCGACGAGGTTGCGAGCTACGCACGGCTCGACCGAGCGGCTGCTGTGGACAAACTGCTGGCCGAGACCCGCCGCAAGGCTGTTACCACGCCCCCTGTCTGGGTGAACGAGCCCGCGCCGGTACGTCGCTATCAGGATTTGAGCGAGGTGGAAAAAAAGGCGGCGCGTGAACTGCAGCGTGATCGCGGGGTACAGCTGCGCGCCTGGTGGTATGACGAAATCCGCGATACACCCTCGCCGCTGACCGAACGGATGGTGCTGTTCTGGCACAACCACTTCGTTTCATCGTTGCAGAAGGTGCGGCAGCCGCAGTGGCTGTATCAGCAGAACGTACAGTTCCGCGAGCACGCGCTGGGCAACTTTGCCGAGCTGTTGCACGACGCGATCAAGGCACCGGCCATGCTGGTGTATCTGGATGCCATCCAGAACCGCAAGGGCCAGCCCAACGAGAATCTGGCGCGAGAGGTGATGGAGCTGTTTACGCTGGGGGAGGGTAATTACAGCGAGCAGGACATCCGTGAAGCGGCACGCGCACTCACTGGCATGAGCCTGGATCGCGATACGGGCGCATACCGCTTCCGCCTGGCCCAGCACGATTTTGGCGAGAAGACGATCTTCGGCCAGCGCGGCAACTACGACCCGGATGCTTTTCTGGAACGGCTGCTGGCACGCCCGGAAACTGCCGAGTTCATCACGCGCAAGCTGTGGCTGGAATTCGTCTCGCCTGAGCCAGACGCCCGCGAGCTCAAGCGTCTCGCGCGGGTTTTCCGGCAGCATCGTTACGAGATCAAACCACTGATGCGTGCGCTGCTGGTGTCGGATGCCTTTTACGCCGAAGCCAACCGTGGCGTACTGGTGAAATCGCCGGTAGAGCTCACGCTGGGTACATTCCGCCAGTTCGGCATCACGCCGCCGGACTGGCGCACCACCATGGCCGTGAACCGCGGCCTGGGACAAGACCTGTTCAATCCGCCCAACGTCAAAGGCTGGCCGGGCTACACAGACTGGATCAACAGCCAGACCCTGCTGACCCGTAAGCAGCTGCTGGCGAGGATATTCCGTGCCGCAGAGAGCGCCGACGTCGCGGCTATGGCTGGCGCAGATCGGAGCGACCGCGCCAGCCTGCGCTTGAGCCGGCGCGCCCAAGATCTGCATCTGGACGACTGGGTGGCGCAGGCTGGCGGGCTGGGGCGTGCCAGCCTGTTGCTTCTGCCGCTCGAACCCGAGGCAGACAGCACGATGATGACTGCATCTCCCGCCGAGGCTATCAGCAGGCTGGTGCTCGACCCCTTGTTCCAGCTCAAGTAAGGAGGCACATCATGCAACGACGCCAGTTTCTCCAGCTGGGCAGCCTGTGGTCAGCCGCCTGCCTATCCGGCAGCGTCGCCTGGGCTGCCGCACCGGCCGGCACGGGCGGCAAGCCCAGGTTGCTGATCATGGTGGAGCTCAAAGGCGGCAACGACGGCCTCAACACCGTTGTGCCGTACGCGAACCCGGCCTACTACGCGCTACGCCCGACCATTGCCATTGAACGTGATCAGGTCTTGCCGCTCGATGCACAAACCGGCCTGCATCCGGCTTTGCTGCCGCTGATGCCGCTATGGCAGCTAGGCGAGCTGGCCGTGGTGCAGGGCGTGGGCTATCCAAAGCCCAATCTCTCGCATTTCCGCTCGATTGAAATCTGGGATACCGCATCCAGCAGCGACACCGTGCTCCAAACGGGCTGGCTGACGCGCCAGTTCGCTGCAAGGCCCTTGCCGACCGGCTTTATTGCCGACGGCATTGCAGTGGGTAGCCCAGCGCTCGGCCCACTGGATGGCGGCGCGCGCTCATTGGTGCTGCAGAGTCCGGCCAGCTTTGCCCGTCAGGCCAAGCTGGCGGGTGATATGAGCGTAGGTATGCACAATGCCGCACTCACCCACCTGTACAAGGTCGAGGACGATATCCGTCTGGCGGCCCGCGGCTTGGTTTCGGGTGCGAAACTCGACACGCCTTTCCCTGCTCATGGCTTTGGACGTACCGTCAAAACGGCCATGGAAGCCTTGGCGGCCAACCGGCAAATCGGCATGTTTCGGCTCACGCTTGGCAGCTTCGATACGCATGTCAATCAGCGAGCTACCCACCAGCGGCTGCTGACCGAACTGGCGGAGGGATTGGGGGCGTTGCAGCAAGCCTTGACTGAACTGGGCTGCTGGCAGGATACGCTGATCATGACCTACGCCGAGTTCGGTCGTCGGCCGCAGGAAAACCGCTCCGGGGGGACGGACCACGGCACGGCCAGCGCCCATTTCTTGCTGGGGGGCGCGGTGCGCGGCGGCCTGTATGGCAAGGCACCAGATCTTGCCAATCTGGACAGCGGCAATCTGCGCCACTCGGTGGACTTCCGCCAGCTTTATGCCACCGCCTGCCGCTACTGTTGGCATAGCGATGGGGAGGCGGCACTGGGTGGCCGCTACACGCCACTGGATATGCTGAGAGCCTGATGGCTGCCCAAAGCAAAACGGCACATCCGAAGATGTGCCGTCTGTGCTGAAACTGCCTGGTTCAGGCGGATTGATTACTTGGACGCGTTGACCATGTATTCAACCGTGGCACGGAACTCTTCATCCGAACCCGCGAAACCACCCTTGGGCGGCATGGCGCCCTTGCCTGCGGCGGCGGTCTTCACCACAGCATCCAGACCACCCTTGATACGCGGCGCCCAAGCGGCCTTGTCGCCTACCTTGGGGGCACCGGCCACGCCAGCGGCATGGCACGCCATGCAGACACTGTTGTAGATTTCCTTGCCCTTGGCAGCCAGATCCACCTTGGCAGGCGCAGCAGCGGCAGCGTCTGCAACAGGTGCGGCGGCATCAGTTGCGGCGGCTGGTGCGCCCTGGATGGCGGGCTCAGTGAACTTGCCGCCGGCTGCGTTGCCCATATAGGCCACAGCACGAGCGACTTCATCGTCGGTCAGGTCGGCTGCGCCGCCCTTGGCCGGCATGCCATTGATCCCCTTGATGGCATTGTTCACCATGCTGCTGAAGCCCTTGCTCAGGCGTGCAGCCCAGCCGGCGGTATCGCCGAACTTGGGTGCGCCGGCCAGGCCTGCTGCGTGGCACGAAGCACAAACGGCATCGTAAACCGCCTTGCCACTGCGGCTGCCGGGAGGGCCGGATTCGTCGAGCTTGGATTCGCCGACAGGCTGAATACGTGCGGCCACGGCGGTTTCGGTCATGGTCGGGCCCTGCGGGTCTACTTGCAAGCCGCCCGTGGCGAGCTTGATGATCAGGTAGATAAACAGGGGAATACCGACGATCGTGGCGACCACCACGGCGATCAGTGTCTTGGCCGACATCGTGGATTCGGCTTGCGCTTCGCTCATGCTGCCATCCTTTTTTTGCGCTGTTTGTATCAGGTGTATCAGTACGGGGAAGAAAACCGGAACCGTGGTTGGTGCTCAAAAACCGGGAGGCCGCGGACAGGGATTCCTTCGAACCCAGCGATTATAGCGATGAAACACCGCCCCTCCAATCGCTGGCGTATGCGGCTGGACGCTGGCGAGCAAACCACGGTATGCTTGCGCCCCTTCGCGCGTCCATAGCTCAGTTGGATAGAGTGTCAGTTTCCGAAGCTGAAGGTCGCAGGTTCGATCCCTGCTGGGCGCGCCACTTCATCAAAAAAAGCCGGTCTTTGACCGGCTTTTTGCATTTCTGTGGCTCTGGGTTGGCTGACTATGCCTAGTTCAGCGTAGAAGTACAGCAGGGGCAGCGCGTGGCCTTGATGTCGATCGCGCTGAAGCAATAGCTGCAGGCCTTGGTGGTGACCTCGGTTGGCGCGGGCGCTTCGGCGCGTTTGAGACGGTTCAGGGTCCGGATCAGCAGAAACACCGAGAATGCCACGATCATGAAGCTGACCACGCTATTGATGAACAGACCGGCGTTGATGGTCACCGCACCGGCTTCCTGGGCCATCTTCAGTGTCTCGTAGGGTCCCGCTGCCTTGGCGCCCTCTTTGAGCACCAGAAACAGATTGGAGAAATCCACGCTGCCGAGCAGGTAGCCTATGGGCGGCATGATCACATCCTTGACCAGCGAGTCGACAATCTTGCCGAACGCGGCACCGATAATGACACCGACGGCCAGGTCGACGACATTGCCGCGCATGGCGAATTCGCGGAATTCCTTGAACATGAGGGGGCTCCTGTAAGCAATAGGGTGGCCAGACAGATACGGATTGGCCAAGCAAGGTCAGGTTGGCAATGCGGCGGGCCGGTGTCAAGCCACTCTCGGATAAGCATCACCGGTTTGACGGCCACCAAAGAGAAAAGGCAGCCGAGGCTGCCTTTTCCGGGGACTTGCGTATCGCGACTGCGATTAGAACGAGTGGCTGACACCCACCGACAGCACGTTGTTCTTCTTCACGCCAGCGTAGTTGTTGGTGTATTCGACCATGGCAACGGTACGCTTGGAGAGGCTGTAGTAACCAGCCAGGTTCACTTGAGCCTTGGCGTCGCCCATGTCCTTATCCCAGCTGATAACACCAGCGTTCAGGCTCAGGTCGCCAACGGCATAGCCGATGCTGACCAGGGGGTCGGTGAACTTGACGCTACCGGTATCACGGCGTTGAACAGCAGCGCCCAGCGTGACATCACCCAGGGCAAAGCTACCACCAACGACCAGGTGCTTCTCAGTCGGCACGCCATCTGCTTTGACGGTGTGCAGCGAGCCGAACACCGAGAAGTCTTCGGCTGCAAACTTCACGTTTGCGCCCAGATCGTTATTGGCCTTCTTGCCACTGGCCTTGTTCTCACCAAAGCCGTTTTCGATACCGAAGGTCAGAGGACCGGCTTCGTAGGTGTAGCGGATAGCGTTGGAAACGCGATAGACGTGATCGCCACTGCTGTTGGCGGTCAGGCCGAGGGACTGATCCAGATACCAGATGTCCAGCTCTTCAGTGGTCTTGGTGTACAGGCTCTTGCCGCGACCCAGGGACACTGTGCCGAAGTCACCCTTCAGACCCACCCAGCCTTCGCGCGAGGCAAAGGAACCGCTATTGGCGGAGTTGTCCGGCGCAACATCGGTTTCGACCAAGAAGAAAGCGGACATGCCACCACCCAGATCTTCCTGACCCTTCACGCCAATGCGCGAAGCCATGTTTTGCACGCCAAGTTGATCACTTTGGGCGGCGCCGTTAGCAACGTTGATCTTGCCAGCTTGCACAGCCACGTTCAGTTGGCCGTACAGAATCACTTCATTCTCAGCGTACACGGCCGGTGCCAGAGCGGCAGCGGAAACAGCCAGGGCGATTAGTTTCTTATTCATGGTGTGTCCTTGTTCAAGTAAAGATAACGACTTGCATCAGGGTCGCCCGATTATCGGACGAACATAAAACTCGGGCTAATGATAGGCGCCGCTTGAAGCGCGAAGCAATGTTGCTGCGTGGGTGATAACCCTGATGGCTAGCACGCAATTTTTATGATTCTTTTGTTAAGCTGTTGAAATAAAAAGAAAAATCACTTGTTGTAAAAAATTGACGGGTTGCGGCAATGCAACATAATTACGTCATGGAGATGTTGTAACAGGGACTACGAAACAGTAGTTTCCCTTCAGGCGGACGCATTCTTACAGCCATGGCAGGGCAATCAGCAGGTAACGCAGCCCTTTTCCCGCCCCCATCCAGAGTACGGCGCGGCCAGTCGGGATGCCTAGATAGCCCGCTGCAAAACAGAGACCGTCCCCCAGCACCGGTAGCCAGCTGAGCAGCAGTACGGGGCTGCCTGCTTGGCTAAGCCAAGCACGAGTGCGGGCGGATGGTTGCCGGCGCTTCATACCGGGATGCCGGCATGCGAGCTTGCCCAGCAGAAAGGTTGTCGTGCCGCCTGCCGTATTGCCCAGTGTGGCCAGCGCCACGGCCAGACCGAGGGTTTCCGGCCGCAGGCTGAGCCAGCCCGCGAGCAGCAACTCGGAATTGCCGGGGAGCAGGGTAGAGGAGAGGAATGCAGAGAGAAACAGCCCGCTCAGCCCCCATGCCGGCGACAGGTTGGTCAGCCATTCAAGCCCGATCAAAATGCAGGCCGTCGATCACCATGGTGGCTGGCAACCAGTCCGGCAAGCTGGTCGAAGAACTCGCCATTTTCCCGCGTGCTTAGCCATTTGCCGTCCTTGAAGCGGTAATGGAAGCCGCCAGCGCGCGCTGCAAGCCACAGCTCCTGATTGGCGGCGTGGCGGTTGACGACGATCTTGGCACCGTCGTCGAACTCGATCTCCAAGACATTGCCGTTGCGGTTGAGATCCACATCGAATTCGCCGTCGTCGAGCGCCGTTTCAATCCGGTCGAATACGGCATCACTGGCGTTGAGGAATTCACTCTCGTTCATTGTTCATGCGCTTTCGGTCATTGGCCGCGGGGGCTTGCGGTTGCTAGTATGGCCATTTTACCGCTCCGGGGCCGCCATGCGCCGCTTTGCCCTTTGTTTGATGACCCTCGTCCTTGTTGCTGGCTGTGGCTACAAGGGCCCGCTCTATCAGCCGGACGCCGCAAAGGCCGGCACGGACACGAAGAAATAAGATGAATCTGACCTCTACTGCCAAGGGCCTGGCCCTTGATGGCCTGGCGCTGGCCGATATTGCCGCCGAATTCGGCACCCCCTGTTATGTGTATTCGGAAGCCTTTCTCAGCGATACCTTCAAGGCTTATCGCAAGGCTTTTCCCGATGCACTGATCTGCTACGCGATGAAGGCCAACTCCAACCTTTCGGTGTTGCAGACTTTCGCCAGGCTGGGTGCGGGCTGTGACATTGTCTCAGCCGGCGAACTGGCGCGCGCGCTGGCAGCGGGTGTGCCGGCCGAGCGCATCGTGTTCTCGGGCGTGGGCAAGACGGCAGATGAAATGCGTGTGGCGCTGCAAGCCGGTATCCATTGTTTCAATGTGGAATCCGAGCCCGAACTGCACAGACTCAGTGCGGTGGCTGTCGAACTGGGGGTCAAGGCACCGGTCAGCCTGCGGGTGAACCCGGATGTGGATGCCAAGACGCACCCATATATTTCCACTGGCCTCAAGGACAACAAGTTCGGTGTGGCGTTCGATCAGGCGCGTCGTGTCTACGGACTGGCGGCCAGCTTGCCCGGCCTGCGCGTGATTGGTATCGACTGCCACATCGGCTCGCAGCTGACCGAAGTGACGCCCTTCGTGGACGCGCTGGAACGCTTGCTGGCGCTGATCGATGCCTTGGCGACAGATGGGATCGTGCTCGAACACATCGATCTGGGCGGTGGCCTCGGCATCCGTTACACCGACGAAACGCCGCCCGATGTGGCCGACTACGCCAAGCCGCTGCTGGCTCGGCTGGCTGGCCGCAATCTCAAGATCGTGCTCGAACCAGGCCGCTCGCTGGTCGGTAACGCCGGCTTGTTGCTGACGCGTGTCGAATACGTGAAGCCCGGTGAGACCAAACACTTTGCGATCGTCGATGCTGCCATGAATGACTTGATGCGCCCTGCGCTGTATCAGGCTTATCACGATATCGTTGAAGTTGCGCCAGGCACGGGCGAGAAGCATACGTACGATGTAGTCGGCCCGGTCTGCGAGAGCAGTGATTTCCTGGGCAAGGATCGTGAGCTTGCCGTGGCACAAGGCGATTTGTTGGCCGTATTGTCGGCTGGCGCCTATGGCATGACCATGAGCTCCAATTACAACACCCGGCCGCGTGCGGTGGAGGTGATGGTCGGCGAAGGCAAGGCAAGGGTGATACGCCGTCGCGAGACGCTGGACGAGTTGCTGGCCAACGAGAAGTCCTTATTGGCGTGAAGCCGGTAGGTACCCCATGAAAAACGCCGCGATCAACGCGGCGTTTTTCATGGTGGTGACAAAGGCTTACTCGCCGATCACGCAGTCCACGTAGTACTCGCCATCCTCATGCTTCACCAGACCGTGAATATCGGTCTCGAAGCCGGGGAAGCGTTCGTTGAAGGCGCGCGCAAAGCGCAGGTAATCGACGATGGTCTTGTTGAAGCGCTCACCCGGAATCAGCAGCGGAATACCGGGCGGGTAGGGCGTCAGCAGGATCGCGGTGACGCGGCCTTCGAGCTGATCCAGCGCCACGCGTTCGATCTCGCGGTGGGCCATCTTGCTGAAGGCCTTGGACGGCTTGAGCGCCGGCACCATATCGCTGAGATACATCTCGGTGGTCAGGCGAGCCACATCGTTCTCGCGGTAGACCTCGTGGATCTGCTGGCACAGGTCGCGCAGGCCGATGCGCTCGTAATGCGGGTTCTTGGCAATGAACTCGGGCATGACGCGCCACAGCGGCGAGTTGGCGTCGTACGCGTCCTTGAACTGCTGCAGCTCGGTCACCATGGTGTTCCAGCGGCCCTTGGTGATGCCGATGGTGAACATGATGAAGAACGAGTACAGGCCCGTCTTCTCGATGATGATGCCATGCTCGGCCAGGTACTTGGTGAGGATGGCCGCCGGGATGCCGGTATCGGCAAAGTGGCCATCCACATCGAGGCCCGGGGTGATGATGGTGGCCTTGATCGGGTCCAGCAGATTGAAGCCGTCGGCCAGGCCGCCAAAGCCGTGCCAGTGGTCGTCGGCCTTGAGCACCCAGTCTTCGCGCGAGCCGATGCCTTCTTCGGCCAGGTATTCCGGGCCCCAGACCTTGAACCACCAGGAGTCGCCGTATTCCGCATCGACCTTGCGCATGGCGCGACGAAAATCGAGCGCCTCGGCAATCGACTCTTCAACCAGCGCGGTGCCGCCGGGCGCTTCCATCATGGCGGCCGCCACATCGCAGGAGGCGATGATCGAGTACTGCGGGCTGGTCGAGGTATGCATCAGGTAGGCCTCGTTGAAGCGGTGACGGTCGAGCTGACGCGTTTCCGATTCCTGCACGAGGATCTGCGAGGCTTGGGAGAGGCCCGCCAGCAGCTTGTGTGTCGATTGCGTGGCAAACACCATCGCATCCTGCGAGCGCGGGCGATCACGACCGATGGCGTGCATGTTCTTGTAGAAATCGTGGAAGGCCGCATGCGGCAGCCAGGCTTCATCGAAGTGCAGCGTGTCGATGGTGTCGCCGAGCACTTCTTTGATCATTTCCACGTTGTAGAGCACGCCGTCGTAAGTGGACTGCGTGATCGTAAGGATGCGTGGCTTGTTGTTCGGGCGCTTGGCTAGCGCTTCCCGTGCGAATGGGTTGGCCTGGATCTTCTTCTGGATGGTTTCAGGCTGGAACTCGCTCAGCGGAATCGGGCCGATGATGCCGTAGTGATTGCGTGTGGGCATCAGGAACACCGGAATTGCGCCGCACATCATGATCGAATGCAGGATGGACTTGTGGCAGTTGCGGTCCACCACGACGATATCGCCGGGCGCTACCGTGGCGTGCCAGACCATCTTGTTCGAGGTGGACGTACCGTTGGTGACGAAGAACAGATGGTCGCAACCGAAAATGCGCGCGGCATTGCGCTCGGACGCAGCAATCGGGCCGGTGTGATCCAGCAACTGGCCCAGTTCATCGACCGAGTTGCAGACGTCGGCGCGCAGCATGTTCTCGCCGAAAAACTGATGGAACATCTGCCCGACCGGGCTCTTCAGGAAAGCCACGCCGCCCGAGTGACCGGGGCAGTGCCAGCTGTAGGAGCCGTCCTGCGCGTAGTGCAGCAGTGCGCGGAAGAAGGGCGGGGCGAGGCTGTCCAGATACTGGCGGGCTTCGCGTACGATGCTGCGGGCCACGAATTCGGGTGTGTCCTCGAACATATGGATGAAGCCATGCAGCTCGCGCAGCACATCGTTGGGGATGTGGCGGCTGGTGCGCTTTTCGCCATAGAGAAAAATCGGGATGTCGTTGTTCTTGAAGCGGATTTCTTCCACGAACGCACGCAGGTTGTGGATGGCCGAGGTTTCCTCGCCCGCTTGCGCGCCGACGAACTCCTCGTCGTCGATCGACAGGATGAAGGCCGAAGCACGGCTCTGTTGCTGCGCAAAGCCGGCCACATCGCCATAACTGGTCACGCCGACAACCTCGAAGCCCTCGGCCTCGATCGCGGTGGATAGCGCCCGGATGCCCAGGCCGCTCGAATTGTCTGCGCGGAAATCCTCGTCGATGACGACAACGGGGAAGCGGAATTTCATGTCTTTCTCCAACATCGGCCAACACTGGCCGGAGTGTGCAATGGCAGCACGACAGGTTTGTGACCCGCCGCAATAAAAATGCGCAAGGCCGTACCCACACGGATACGGCCTTGTTGGGGGAAGTATTCAGTTATGCGCTAGGCGTTGTGTCCGCGTGCTCAGGTTTGAGGAAGGGTTTCGGCAAAAGCCGGACGTTGTTCAAGTTTATCCATCAGGCGCGCCAGATTGGGGTGGCGGGCACGCCAATCCAGCTCGGGGAAGCGGAAGGCCAGCCAGCCCAGGCAGCAGCCTACGGCAATATCGGCCAGTGTATACGTTTCACCATTGCACCAGGCACGCTCACCCAGATCGGCTGCCAGCGCGGCGAGACCGGCATCGACCTTGCCCTGCTGGCGCGCGATCCATTCGGGGCTTTGCTGATCCTGCGGGCGCTTGCGCTCAAGAAAGATCGCAATCGCGGCATCGGCTACACCGTCGGCCAGAGCTTCCCAGCGTTTGACCTGTATGGTCTGACGGTATTCAGCCGGAATCAGCCGCGCCACTGGCGAGACATGATCCAGATACTCGACGATCACGCGCGAATCAAACAGCGTGGAACCATCGTCCAGGACCAGCACGGGCACCTTGCCGAGCGGATTGTAATGCGGCACCTGGCTATCGGCGTTCCATGGCGTATCCACGGTCAACGGACACTCTATACGCTTCTCGTGCAGGACGACGCGCACTTTGCGGGCGTAAGGGCTTGTCAGCGAGGCGATCAGCTTCATGAAGGAGTGGCCACAGGTTGGAGGTTGAATTCTAGGCAAGGACGGGGCAGCTGACCAGCAGGGCCGGCGTGCGGTTGCGATGCTCGCGAAGGGCTGGCGCTCATGCCTGACGTACGGGTGGCAGGCCGAAGAGGATTTGCCCCTCGACCTCGCGCGCCGGCAGCTCGAATACCGTGGCCAGCGTGGTGCTGTTCAGGCATTCACCTGGCAAGCCAGAGGAGACAAGCCGGCCCTGACATAGCAGCCAGGCCTGATCCGCGTAATTGCGTGCCAGGTTGATGTCATGCAGGCTGACCAGCGTGATCAGTGGCAGCTTGTGAGAGAGCTCACGCAGGCCGGCCAGCAGCAGATGCTGATGACGGGGGTCGAGGCTGGCAGTGGGTTCATCGAGCAGCAACAGCGCCGGGCCGTGACTGGCCGCGAGGCAGGCCTGCACAAGCACCCTGGCAAGCTGCGCCCGCTGGCGTTCTCCACCCGACAAGCTGAGGTAGCGACGGGGCGCAAGGGCGGTCACATCTACCAGCTGCAGCACACTGTCGATCAGACTTTCGAGCACGGCAGCCGGAATCTCCGGGAACGGTGTGCCGCCCAGTCGGGCCAGTTCCCGTACGCTGAAGTCAAAATCCAGCGAGCTTTCTTGCGCTAGCGCGGCGCGGTAGCGGGCCAGCCGGTTGGCATTCAGGCCTGCGATGGGTTCTCCGCCGAAGTGGCACGCCCCTTGGTCCGGCGCCAGTTCGCCGCTCAGCAGGGCCAGCAGACTGGATTTGCCCGCGCCGTTGGGGCCCAGCAAGGCTGTGAGGCTACCGGGTGCTGCCTGGGCATGAATACCTTGCAGGACCGGCTGGCCATCCCGGTTCAGACCGGCATCGTGCAGGGTCAGCATGTGCGGCTCGGCGCGGGACGGGCACAAACCGGCATGTGCGTCTCAGTGTGTGCTGGTGATCTTGTCGCGCGCCTGTTGTACGGCGCTGACGGCGGCGGTGGAGAGATGATGGCTGGCAAAGCTGGCGACCTGACGGACAGCTTTGGACATTGAGTCGGCCGTGCAGGCGCTCACGCACAGCGCCTTGCGCATCGGATCATGCAGGGGCGAGGCCGTTTGTGTGTCAAGTTGTCCAAGCAGCTGGCGCTGTTGATCGGCCAAGGCCCGCTCTGCAAGCTGGATGGCATCATTCATCAGGGATACTTGGGCGACAAGCAAGGCGCAACCCAGATTCACGCCATGATCGACATGCTCGCCGATCTGGGCGGGTGAAGCGGGGCGTGCAGCCAGTGCCTGCAGCCAGTCGCGATAGCCTTCCTGCTGTGTCGTGAGCAGACGCTCCATGCCGCGGCGCAGCAACTCGGAGCCTTCCTGCAGCCATTCGACCTGCTGATCGGTGCTGCGTAAGGCCCAAGGGTTGGCGAAGGCATTCATGAGGTGTCGTTCCCGGTTTCGTTGGCTTGGGCGTCTTTTTGTTGCGCCGCAATAAGACGCGCAGTCTATGCCGTCACGATGGCTTGTCAATCGACGGTAGCGGCTATTGCCGGACGGTACTCATGCGGCCGCTCAGCGCCAGGCCGCGTCCTGATTGATGCCATGGAAGGTGAGGCCCCGTTCGTCGGCAGCCAGATAGCCCCCTTTGCCGGCGTACCAATCCGGCAACACCCAGCGTTGCCGCAATCCGTGCTGAACTTCATGCCGGTGGCTGGCGGGCCGATGGGTATGCCCGTGTATCAGATGTGCACCCGGATACTGTGCCAACAGCGTCACGACCGCCGTGGCATTCACGTCCATGATCTCGATGGCCTTGGCCTGCTTGGCCGCTTCGCTCGCGGCACGAATACGGGCGATCTCCGCCTTGCGGGCCGCCAGCGGTTGGCCAAGAAAGGCCGCTTGCCAAGCGGGCTGACGCACCATCTGACGAAACTGCTGATAGGGCAGATCGTCGGTGCAGAGCGCGTCGCCGTGGCTCAACAGCAGCGGGCGACCTGCAAGCTCGATCAGCACCGGATCATCCAGCAGGGTGGCACCGCAACGTCGGGCGTAGTCGTGGCCCAGCAGAAAGTCGCGGTTGCCGTGCATCAGGCTCACGGCGGTCCCTTGGCTGGCGAGCGCGTGTAACGCGGCCGCGATCCGGGTATTGAGCGGATCATCGTCGTCATCGCCGGCCCAGTACTCGAACACATCACCCAGCAGGTAGAGCTGACTGGCCTGACGCGCGGGGCCGGCTAGAAATGCCAGAAACGCCGTAACCGTCTCCGGGTCTGAATCGGACAGGTGCAGGTCGGAAGCAAACAGAACGGGTTTCATCGCTGGGTATCGTGGGCGGTGTAGGTGTCGGTTGCGGGCCGGCGTGCCAAAGTGGGCAGGCCGCAGCAAATGCAACAGCCGGCAGCCTTAACAGGGCTTACCGGCTGTGCGTGGTATCCGGAAGCCTGTAACGCGGGTATCCGGATCAGAACAGGATCAGACCAGTTCGGCTTTCTGGATGATCACATCGGCGACGGGTACATCCTGATGGAAGCCCTTGGAGTCCGTCTTGACAGCCTTGATGGCGTCAACGACATCGGTGCCCTCAACAACCCGACCGAAGACGCAGTAGCCAAAACCTTGTGAATTGGCCGCCGTAAAGTTCAGGAAGCCGTTATTGCCCACATTGATGAAGAACTGGGCCGTTGCCGAATGAGGATCCGGGGTACGGGCCATGGCAATGGTGTACATATCGTTCTTGAGTCCGTTGGCGGCCTCGTTCTCAACGGGTGCGCGGGTAGGCTTCTGCTTGAGGCCGGGTTCAAATCCACCACCCTGGATCATGAAGTCGTTGATCACGCGGTGGAAAATGGTGCCGTCGTAATGGCCGCTGCTGACATATTCCACAAAGTTGGCCACGGTCTTCGGGGCCTTGGCCTCGTCGAGCTCGATGCCGATGAGGCCGTGGTTGGTATGCAGATTGACGCGCATGGGAAATCCTTTCATTGGGGTTGGCTGACGGGCGCTTCGGGCGTTTCAGGCGCCTCTGGCGGAGCGACCGGCGGGGTTGGAGCCGTTTCTGCAGGTACGACCGGCGGCGCCGGCAGTACATAGTTGGGCATGACGGCCACTTTCTTGACCACGACCAGCTGCAGGGGGACATCGATCATGCCGTTGAGTCGACCGGTGGGAATGGCGGCGATTTTCTGAACCACATCCATGCCCGCTACCACACGGCCGAAGACGGCATAGCCCCAGCCCCGGTTGCTGTTCTCATCGCGGTAATCGAGCGCACTGTTATTGGCCAGATTGATGAAGAACTGGCTATTGGCCGTGTGGGGGGCGGCTTCTCGCGCCATGGCAACGGTATAGGGTTCATTCTTGAGGCCATTGCCGGCCTCATTGGGAATGGGTTTGTCGGCCGGCTTCCATTTCAGATCGGCCGTGTAACCGCCACCCTGGGCTACAAAACCCGGAATCACGCGATGGAACACTGTGCCGTCGTAGTACTTTTTCTTGGTATAGCGGAGAAAGTTGACCACCGTTTTCGGTGCCTTCTCCGGTAACAGCTCGATATCGATATTGCCTTGATTGGTGCTCAGGCGGACCACTGGGTTGGCCGCTGTGGCGAACAGCGGCATCAAGACAAGCAGGCTGGCGAGAAGTAAGCGTTTCATGGCGCAGATATATTCGGGAACCCGCCCGGATGGTAGCACAGCCCCCTGTGGCAGCCTGCTAGAATCAGCCCATTCCCGCCTTCGTTTCCCGGCCGCCCATGGACAGATTGATTACAGAATTCGACCGCGCATTGCGCACCGTCTTTGCGCCAGCCAGTACGGTCAGACCCCGGCCGGACGCTACCTTGGCCGAGCCCGAGCTGAGCGCCGAAGAGAAGCGTCATGCGGCCGGGCTGATGCGTGTGAATCATTGTGGTGAAGTGTGTGCGCAAGCGCTCTACCAAGGCCAGGCACTCACTGCCCGGGATCCTGCCACACGGCTTTCGCTGCAGCAGGCGGCGCATGAGGAGGTCGAGCATCTGGCCTGGACCGCAGAGCGTGTCCATGAACTCGGTGGCCACACCAGCGTGCTCAATCCGCTGTGGTATGCCGGGTCGCTGACCATGGGTGTTGCCGCGGGCTTGATCGGTGACCGTTGGAATCTCGGTTTTCTGGCTGAAACGGAGCGGCAGGTCAGCGAGCACCTGCAAGGTCATCTGGCCAGCCTGCCGGCGCAGGACACCCGCAGCCGCGCCATTGTGGACCAGATGCACATCGATGAAACCGCGCATGCCGAGATGGCCGTCACGCTCGGCGCTGCCGAATTGCCCATGCCAGCCAAGCTGGCCATGCGGGCAATGTCGCGGGTGATGACCAGTCTGTCCTACCGCGTCTGATCCCGCGCCGGAACGCATTTCCATCCGCAAGATCGACGGTGATCCCGCCGCGCTTGCACGCCAACTCTTCCAGACAGCATCTGCCGCCATGCGCGTATTCCGACCTGGCGGGCTGTGGCGTAATCCTGATTTCGTGCGCTTATGGTCCGCACAGGGGATTTCCGACTTCGGCTCGCATATTTCCCGCCTTGCCTTGCCATTGACGGCCGCACTTCTGCTGCATGCCACGCCTATGGAAATGGGCGTACTGATGGCCATCGAGGTTTTGCCCTTTGCCTTGTTCAGCCTCCATGCCGGTGTCTGGATAGACCGCGCACGCCGGATGCCCTTCATGATGATGCGGGATATCGGCTGCGCGCTGTCACTCGCTCTGGTTCCGCTGGCGTGGGCCTTGGACTGTTTGTCGATGCCGGTTCTCTGGGTGGTGGGTTTTCTGTGCATGACCGGCGAAGTCATCGGTGGCTCGGCACACCAGAGCTATGTGGCCACCCTGATCGGCAAGGATCGTCTGGTTGAGGCACACAGCAAGTTCATGGCAACCGCCTCCACGGCGCAGGTCACAGCGCCGGGGCTGGCCGGGGTGCTGATCCAGGCGCTGGGGGCGCCGCTGGCGATCTTGTTCAACGCCCTGTCGTTCATGGTTTCTGCTTTGGTGCTGCGCCGCATTGAGGCAGTCGAGCCCCGACCGCAGCTGGAAAACAGTGGCGAGTCGGTTTGGTCGGAAATTCGTGCCGGCCTGCAGCTGGTATGGCAAACCCCCGTGCTGCGGGCCTTTGCCATCCAGACCGCTTGCTGGCAGCTGCTCAACTACATGCTCGCAGCCATTCTGGTGCTGTTTGCCACACGTGAACTGGGCCTGGATGCCGGTGCCATGGGGGTGACCTTCATGCTGGGGGGCGTGGGCAGCCTGATTGCCGCGGTCAGCGCCGAACACATTGGTGCCCGCTTGGGCATCGGCCCCTCGGTGGGCTGGGGATTTGCCGCGACGGCGGTGGCATGGGCCGGCTTTGCGTTGATTCCATCGGATACAGCATGGCCGGTACTCTGGCTAAGCTTGGCGCAATCGCTGTTCTCATTTGGCGCAACGCTGTTCTCGATCAACTATCTGGCGGCGCGTGCAGCGGTGACGCCGGATGCCTTGCTGGGCCGGATGATTGCGACCATGCGTTTCGCCACCGTGGCGCCGGCACCATTGGGTGCGTTGACGGGTGGCGCCCTGGCCACCCTATTCGGCTTGCGCGGTGCCTTGGCGGCGATTGCTGTGCTCGGTGCGGCCCTGACCTGGCATGCATTGCGCCGGTCACCCGCACGTTTGCTGATGCGCTTGCCGACTCGTTCGAGCGATATCCTCACGCAAGAGGATCCTGCGAGCAGCCCGGATCACTGAGCCGGGCTAGCAGGCTGTACGGTTCAGGCTTCGCGAATCTCGAAGTCGTGTGTGATCGCCACGCCTGCCTGCCCCAGCATGATCGAGGCCGAACAGTATTTCTCTGCAGAGAGGTCGATAGCGCGCTTGACCTGCTCTTGTTTGAGCTGACGCCCGGTGACGATGAAGTGCATATGGATCCGGGTGAATACCTTGGGGTCCGTTTCAGCACGCTCCGCATCGAGCCGTACTTCGCAATCGACAATGTCGGCGCGGCCTTTCTTGAGAATGGCGACCACATCAAAAGCGGTGCAGCCGCCCGTTCCCATCAGCACCATCTCCATCGGGCGAGGGCCCAGATTCTGCCCGCCCGCGGCAGGTGCGCCATCCATCAGTACGGCATGGCCGGTTTCGCTCTGCGCCAGAAAACTGACGTTTTCGATCCATTTCACACGGGCTTGCATGGGTTCTCCACGAAGAAAGTCGCCTGGGGCTTACGAACGGCCAGGCAGGGTTTATGTTGCAGTGCGCAAAAATACGACTGGCGCAATGAGTGATTAACTACAAAATTGTCGGGCTGGCGCCAATTATCAAGACCATGTTGGCTTGCTGTCGTGTAACTGTACTACCGTTCATTTGTTTATTGGCGCATTGCACAAAAAAGTGATTGCACAAACACGGCAGACTGGATAGTATTCGAACTGCATTAGGGCTTTACACGCAATGTGTGTGCTTTGATGTTGTCTCCTCCATCCTCCTTCTTTGGTGGAATTGCGCGCAAGCCCTTACGGCTTGCGCCTTTTTTTTGCGCGCAGCCGGCAAGTGAGACGTCGGTGCAACGGCTTGACCGGATCAGTCTGATCGGGTTTGACAGCCCATTGTTTTTGCAAATAGAATGCGCGACTTTCCGTAAATCGAACGAATCTGGAAGAGCCGTATGAAAACCTTCTCCGCCAAGCCGCACGAGGTCCAGCGCGACTGGTTCGTGGTGGACGCCACCGACAAGGTGCTTGGTCGCCTCGCCGCCGCCATCGCCCACCGTCTGCGTGGCAAGCACAAGGCCATTTACACCCCTCACGTCGACACCGGTGATTTCATCGTTGTCGTCAACGCAGGCAAGCTGCGCGTGACCGGTGACAAGGCCCAGCAAAAGACTTACTTCCGCCACTCGGGTTACCCGGGCGGTATCTACGAACGCTCCTTCACTGAAATGCAGGGGAAGTTCCCAGAGCGCGTGCTCGAAAAGGCTGTCAAGGGCATGCTGCCCAAGGGCCCGCTTGGCTACGCCATGATCAAGAAACTCAAGGTCTACGCTAGCGCCGAGCATCCGCACACCGCGCAACAGCCTAAAGTCCTCGAGATCAACTAAACCGGATACAAGGACTTAAAAATGGTTGGCAAGTACTACTACGGCACGGGCCGTCGCAAGAGCTCGGTAGCTCGCGTTTTCATGACCAAGGGTTCGGGCAAGATCGTCGTCAACGGCAAGCCGCTGGACGAATACTTCTCGCGTGAAACCGGTCGCATGATGGTGCGTCAGCCCCTGGTGCTGACCGAGAACGTCGAAGCCTTCGACATTCTGGTGAATGTGGTTGGCGGTGGCGAAACCGGTCAAGCCGGCGCCCTGCGCCACGGCATCACCCGCGCCCTGATCGAGTTCGACGCGGCCCTCAAGCCTTCGCTGTCGACCGCTGGCTTCGTGACTCGCGATGCCCGGGAAGTCGAACGTAAGAAGGTCGGCCTGCGTAAAGCACGTCGCGCCAAGCAGTTCTCGAAGCGTTAATCGCCAGATTCGACACGAAGATTCGTTCGATTACGCCGGCGCAAGCCGCAAGAAGGCCGTCAGTTTACTGGCGGCTTTTTTGTTGCCTGTTCGAAACGCACGCAAGCGCATTCCACTGCGTATCAGCCCGCCTTATCTATCCGGCATATCGCTGAAACGCGGTATGATCGCCACTCGTTTCTGCTAGAGGCACAGGGGTTGGCATGATCAAGGTGGGCATAGTCGGGGGTACGGGATATACCGGTGTCGAGTTGATGCGTCTGCTGGCGCGCCACCATGGTGTAAAGCTGACCGCCATTACCTCGCGCAAGGAAGCCGGCATGCCGGTGTCCGAGATGTATCCAAGCCTCCGTGGTCGGGTGAACCTGCAATTCTCCACCCCCGCTGATGCCAGGCTGGACGAGTGTGATGTGGTGTTCTTTGCCACACCCAATGGCATTGCCATGAACGAAGCGGGTGCCTTGCTGGCCGCGGGCGTGAAGGTAATCGATCTGGCTGCCGATTTCCGTATCAAGGATGTGGCCGAGTGGGAGAAGTGGTACGGCATGAGTCACGCCAGCCCCGAACTCGTCACCGAGGCGGTATATGGTCTGCCAGAGGTCAATCGAGAACAGATTCGTCATGCCCGCTTGATTGCTAACCCCGGTTGTTACCCCACCGCCGTTCAGCTCGGCCTCCTGCCCTTGATTGAGGCGGGTGTGGTGGAAACCGGCAATCTGGTCGCGGATTGCAAGTCGGGCGTTTCCGGTGCAGGCCGCAAGGCCGAGGTCCATACGCTCATGTGCGAAGCCGGCGACAATTTCAAGGCTTACGGCGTGGGTGGCCATCGCCATCTGCCCGAAATCAGCCAAGGCCTTAGCCGCGCCGCCGGTAAGCCGGTGGGACTCACCTTCGTACCGCACCTTACTCCCATGATTCGTGGCATCCACGCGACCCTGTACGCGCGTCTGAGCAAGGATGTGGATATTCAGGCGCTCTATGAAACGCGTTATGCCGGCGAAGCCTTTGTGGATGTGATGCCGCGTGGCAGTACGCCAGAGACTCGCTCGGTCCGCGGTGGTAACACCTGCCGGATCGCGGTGCATCGGCCCCAGGGGGGAGACACGGTGGTGATCCTGTCGGTGATTGATAACCTCGTCAAAGGCGCCGCTGGTCAGGCAGTACAGAACATGAACCTGTTGTTCGGCCTGCCCGAGGATACCGGGCTGGACGTCGTTCCCTTGCTGCCCTGACCCCGGCATGATCGGCCGCTGGAAGCGTCGGGGTAATCATCTGGCCACTGCCCGTCTGGCAGTGCGTCGGCATCTGCCTTGGCCGGCCCGGCTGGCGCTTGGACTGTTGGGTCTGATCGTACTGGCGTCGGGTAGCTATGGACTCTACCTTTATGGGGAGCAGCAAGGTCGCCATGGCGCCTTGGCCAGTCAGGTCGGCCAGGATGCGAGCCGGCTCGCACGCGAACTGCAGGAATCCGCGCAGCGTGCACAGGCACTGGAGCAGCAGCTGAGGCTGGAAACCTCGACACGCGAAACGGTTTCGCGTCAGCTGGTTCAGTTGCAGGCCGATAACGGTGCCTTGCGCGAGCAGATCGCGTTCTACGAATCTTTGCTGACCAAAACAGATCGGGCGCCTGCGCTGGCACTGGATCAGTTCCGGGTTGAGCCTGTGTCGCCGGGGCATTACCGCTTGCGGGCGATACTGGTACAGGGGCAGTCCACCCAGGAGGCCTTCCGGGGTGAAGTGGAGTTCCGTCTGGTGGTGGAGCGGGGTGGGCGACGCGAGTCGCTGGTCTGGCCTGCACCCAGAATCAAGGTGAACGTCACTCGCTATCATCGTCTGGAGCGCGAGACCGAATTGCCGCCCGATGCGCGGCTCAAGCAGGTCGAGATCCGCGTCTATGCCGATGGCGAGAGCCGCGCCAAGCTGACACGCAATTACGACGTAAAGGGATGAACCGTGTTTGGAAACGACAAACAGAAAGCCACCAGCCGTATTGATAGCCTGATCGGTCTGGAGACCCATATCACCGGCAATATGAGTTTTTCGGGCGGTTTGCGGGTCGATGGCGAAATCACGGGTGATGTGACGGCGGTCGAAGACAAGCAGAGCACGCTGGTTGTCAGTGAAAAGGCGCGCATCAAGGGGACCGTCCGGGTGGCGCATCTGGTGCTGAACGGGGTGATTGAAGGACCGATCTACGCTACCCACTATCTGGAGCTACAGGCCAAGTGTCGCGTGCAGGGCGATGTGCATTACCACACGCTGGAAATGCATCCCGGTGCCGTGGTTTCGGGGCAGTTGATCCATATGGCGGGTGCGCCATCGGGTAAGCCGGTGCTTGAAACCAAGTCGGAGTAGCCCCATCTAAGCAGCGACAGATAATTTTTCCGCGCCGCGGCGAATGGTTCGTCAACCAGCGGCTTGCCCTTACTTTGCTGTATCACGCTTAACAAATGCGTGGTCAGGGCGGATAATTGCCGTTAAATCATTGAATTGCCTGGAGTGCCCCATATGAACGCCCCCGCCGACCTCGCCACCCCCTTTGTGTTTACCGACTCTGCCGTCGCCAAGGTGGCTGACCTGATTGCCGAAGAGGGCAATCCGGACCTGAAACTGCGTGTATTCGTGACTGGCGGTGGTTGCTCTGGCTTCCAGTACGGCTTCACCTTTGACGAGATCACCAATGAGGACGACAGCGCCTTTACCAAGGATGGTGTCACCCTGCTGGTAGATCCGATGAGCTATCAGTATCTGGTGGGCGCCGAAATCGATTACGTCGAAAGTATCGAAGGCTCCCAGTTCACGATCAAGAACCCGAATGCCTCATCCACTTGCGGTTGCGGCTCCTCGTTCTCGGTCTGATCCTGTCTGCGCTGTTGTAAACAAGCTGCTGTAGATAAAAAACGCCCCGGACAACCGGGGCGTTTTGCTTTGGGGCGGCTAGCAGATCCGGCTTATTTGGGTTGCATGCGCAGGGCGCCATCAAGGCGGATGGTTTCGCCATTGAGCATGGGGTTGCCCACTATCGCCATGACCAGCGACGCGTACTCGTCCGGGTCACCCAGGCGAGAAGGGAAGGGCACATTCGCAGCCAGACTGTCCTGCACTTCCTGCGGCAGGCTCGCCATCATCGGTGTCTTGAAGATGCCGGGTGCGATGGTCATTACTCGGATGGCCGAGCGCGCAAGATCACGGGCTGCGGGCAGCGTCATGCCGGCAATGGCGGCCTTGGAGGCCGTATAGGCACACTGACCCATCTGGCCATCAAAGGCGGCAACCGAAGCCGTATTGATGATCACGCCACGCTCACCGCTGGCGCCGGGTGTTTGCTGGCCCATGGTGGCAGCAGCCAGGCGTAGCAGGTTGAAGCTGCCGATCAGGTTGACTTCGATGACCTTGCGGAAGGTATCGAGCGCGTGGACGCTGTCTTTGCCCAGCACCTTTTCGCCGTGAACGATGCCGGCGCAGTTCACCAGCGCATCCAGGCGGCCGAACTCGCTGATGGCCAGTGCCACGGCCGCCTTGCAGCTTGCCTCATCCGTGATGTCGGCAGCGGCAAAACGTGCTGCAGCGCCCAGGTCGGCGACCAGCTGCTCGCCGGCTTCGCGATTGCGGTCGACGATGACGACCTTGCCACCCTCACGGACGGCACGACGCGCCACGGCGGCGCCCAGCCCGGATGCGCCACCACTGACGAGGAATACACTGTTTGGAATCTGCATCTGACTTGTCTCCAGAAGGTAGGGATGGAGCCCTGCCGGGCGGCCGTCAGGGCAGGATGAATGAGAGTCGCCGGAGTGGTCAGGGCGCCTGCTCGACACGGGCTTTGAGGTTGGCCAGGCCGGACTCGAAATCGGGGCCGACCAGACGATCCATCAGCAGGCCGAAATAGCGATTGACCGGGCTACCGCCAAGCTCGCCCTCGTTGGTCCAGCGCACGCGGGTCCCGCCTTCTGCGGCTTCCAGCTGGACGATGCCGGTGGACACCATGCCCATATCGGGAAACTCCAGCTTGTAGGTGAGTTGCCGATCAGGCTCGATAGCCGTGAACGTCATCTTCCCGTTGCCCTCGGTGGCACTCTCCCACTGCCATGCCGCGTTGACGCCACGCGTCGGGCCGCTGTAAGTGATTCGCATGGCCGGATCACGCTGGTTCCACACGGTCCAGGTTTTCCACGCGGCCGGGGAATCGATCTGCGCAAAAATCTTTCCGGCAGGGGCCTGTATCACGGTACTGCGTTCGACACGGAAGTGACTGGGCAGCAGAAAGCCGATGGCGACGAATAACACCACAAGGCCGGCAAGGATCAGGACGATGCGTTTGAGCAGTTTCATGGGCTACTCCCGGAAGTGACAGTCAACAAAGCGGATGATGGGCGCGACTATAGCCCAAGCCCGGATCAAAGTGACGTTTACGTCACTTCGTGGCGGGTGGGCTGGCCGGCACAACGAGGGTGGCCGTCAGCCCATCTTCCGTTACCAGATCAAGCCGGCCACCGTGCATGCGGGCAATCCGTTCGACTATCGCCATGCCGAGGCCGCTACCGCCATCTGCCCGGCGTGCGCTGTCGAGTCGCTGGAAAGGCTGGCGCGCCGCGGCAAGCAGCTCGGCAGGGATGCCATTACCGTGGTCGATCACGCTGAAATGCAGTTCGCCGGCGTGCGGCGACACACGCAGCACCCAGGGTGCGGCGCCGTAGCGAATCGCGTTATCGAGCAGATTGCCCAGGGCGCGCTGCAGCGCCAGGGGTCTCAGCAGCACCGGGACGAGCGTGTCGGCAAGATCGATCTCGATACTGTGACCAGCCCGGGCGTAACGTGTTGCAACCCCTCTGGCCAGCTCGGCTGGGTCGCTCAATTGGGGAGCTTCATCACCGAGACCGCGGACAAAATCGAGAAACTGGCCGAGGATGCGCTCGATATCCTCCACATCCTCCCGCATCCCGTCCTGCAGGCTGGTATCGCTCATCATCTCGACACCGAGTTTGAGCCGCGCCAAGGGGGTGCGCAGATCATGCGAGATGCCGGCCAGCATGATGGCCCGCTCGCGCTCGCTGGTATCCAGATCAGCCAGCATACGGTTGAAGCTGATGGAAAGGTCGCGGACTTCAAGCGGACCCGTTTCCGGCAAGGGCTCGGGGCGCTCGCCTTGGCCGAGCCGGGCGGCGGCGGCGCGCAACTCGCGCAAGGGCTGATTGATGCGCCAGGCAAACAGTGCCGCCACTGCCAGCGCGGCCAGCGCAAAGATCAGGATGCTGGCCCAAACCGGCCAGGCTGAAGCGGCGCGGAACCGTCCCAGTGGCACCACCAGCCACCAGCGCTCCCCAAGCAGACGCACTTCAACCCAGAGCTGCCGCTTGGGTGGCGGGGTTTCACGGATATCTCCCACCGTATCGAGCCGTTCGCGCAGCACGCGCGCAAGCAGCCGGTTCTGCGAGCTGCGCAAGCGCGTCGCGGTAGGGGTGTCAGGGTGCTGGAACGGGAGCAGGTGGGGGGCGTAGGGCCGTCGGTTGATATCCAGCCACTCGTCACGTTCTGTGGGGGTCAGCCCGTCCAGATCATCTTCCAGGCTGGCCAGCACCTCACTGATCTGCTCGACAGCCTGATCGGCAATGATCTGCTGCCGGCTGTAATTGAACAATGCGAGCGCAAACAGCACGCTGAGCAAGAGCGCAATCGCGGTCAGCCAGGCGAGTCGCCAGAAGATGGTCTGCGGCAGGCAGCGCTTGAACCAGCGTGGCATGGACTACAGTGGCCTCCTAGCGTTCGCCACCGTCGGGGACAAAAACATAGCCAAAGCCCCATACGGTTTGCAGATAGACAGGTTCGGCCGGGCTCGTTTCCAGCAGCTTCCGCAGGCGAGAAACCTGGACATCGATACTGCGATCAAAGGCCTCGTGCTCGCGTCCTCGCGCCAGCTCCATCAAGCGTTCGCGGGATAAGGGCACGCGTGGATGGCTGGCAAACACGCGTAGCAGGGCGAACTCGGCATTGGTCAGCGGTATGGTCTCGCCCTCGCGCAGGAGCTTGCGGTTGGCGATTTCGAGCTTGAACGGGCCGAAGCTGAAGTGCTCTCCTTCGGTCAAGGGTGCGGCCAGCGCCGAAGGTTCCTTCTGTCGACGGAGTACGGCGTTGATGCGGGCCAGCAACTCACGCGGATTGAAAGGCTTGGGCAGGTAGTCATCGGCACCCATTTCCAGACCGATGATGCGGTCGATATCGTCACCGCGTGCGGTCAGCATGATGATGGGAATGTTATCGCCCATGGCGCGCAGTTTGCGGCACACCGCCAGCCCGTCTTCGCCCGGCATCATCAGATCCAGCAAAACCAGATGGGGGCGATTACGTTGCAGGCGCGCCTCCAGTCTGGAGGCGTCTTCAAAGGCATCTACCGAGAAACCCTGATCGTTGAGATAGCGCTGTACCAGCTCGCGCAAACGCGGGTCATCGTCAATCAGCAGGATCTTGCGGGGCGAGGTCGTCGTCATGTGCGGCAGTGTAGCGAGTCCCGGGGCAGGCTTTCGGGATAGATGTAAAAATCCGTTTCGGTAGGGCACGGCGGTGGTGCCGATTTACAATTGCGCCATGCCGCGTGGCCTGACCGCGGGTATGCTCGGCACACTCAGCTACGGTTTCTTGCCATGCACCGCTTCATCATCCTGATCGCCAGTCTGATTACCTTGCCTGTACTGGCACGGGCGCAGGATGACGTTGTGATGGCTGAACAGCAGGCAGATAGCGAGCGCGCGCATCTGGTTGCCAAACAGGCCGCCAAGCAGATGCGCCAGCGTGCCCTTGCAGACCGGTTCCGGCATCGAGAGGCACGCATCCGCGACGCGGTTGCCCGCGGAGACCTGACCGAGGCCGAGGCAGCCAGGCTGCGCGCACGCCTGGAGGAGCGGCGCGACAAAATCCATCTGCTGCGCCAGCAGCGGCGCGCGCGTATGGAGGCACAGCGTGCCCGTGCGGCACAGGTCGAGGCTGCCGAAGCGGCAGAAGCGGCCGGGCCGTCGCGCTGACGCAAGCCTGAGACTACTCTTCGCGCCCCAGTCGCGCAGCCCAGCTCATGGCCTCGATCTGCAGGCGGTTGATCACATCCAGATCCAGCGCGGGATAGGCCGCCAGCAGGGTTGTAGTGACATCGGTATCGGCAAGTTCGAATCCTTCCACCAGCCGCAGCAGCGTCCCTAGCCATCCCTCACGTGCCAGCAGTGCCGATTCCACCGACGACTCCAGATGCAAGGGCGTGATCACCTCCGTCATCGGTTTGCCGAACAGGGCATCGATCAGACTCAGCATGCCGACCATGAAAGCGCGATCTGCCAGAGCAGCGTCCTCGGGGCGCAGGGTCTGGGTCAGTCGCTCCATCAATCGGCCGCGCAGCGCGGCGGTTTGTACCAGCGGATCGCTGGTCTGGTGGCCCGCTGACTGCTGGGCAAAGACCATGATCTGTACCCAGCGGTGCAGCTGCGCGCGCCCCAGCAGGGTCAGTGCGGTGCGCACGCTGGAAATGGTGCGCGGCAGGCCGAAGGCCACCGAGTTGACGATGCGTAGCAGGTGCACCGTCAGGTCTGGTGCCTGTTTGAGCGTGTCTTCCAGCGCGTCGATATCGTCATCGGCCATGACCTGCCCCAGCAGCTTGAGCAGTAGCATGGCAGATGGCTGCACCGGACGGCCGCTGAGTATGGTCGGTCGGGCAAAGTAGTAGCCTTGGAACAGATCGCAGCCCAGCTCGTGGCAGAAATCGCGCTGTTCGGTGGAATCGACCTTTTCGGCCAGGATCTTGACGCCATAGGGCTTGAGCTGATGCACCAGCAGGGCGATCTCATGCGGCTTCATGGCCAGCACGTCGAGCTTCACGATCTCGATCAGTGGCAGTATGGCCCGCTGCGCCTCATCAAAGCGGATCACATCATCCAGCGCCAGCCGGTAACCCGCAGCCTTGAGCGTACGGCAGCGTTCCACGACCGCTGGGGTGAGTTCGATGGTTTCCAGTAGCTCCAGCACCACGCGTTCGCGCGGCAGTATCTCGATCACATCGCTTTGCAACAGGGGTTCGGAGAGGTTGATGAAGCCGAGCTTGTCCTCCAGCACCGAGTCCAGTCCGAGGCCGGAGAAGGCGTGCTGGATGACCGCCGCACTGGCCGTGACGTCATCGGCCACACTCGCCGCGTTATCGAGGCTGGTGCGGAACAGCAGTTCATAGGCAACCAGTTCGCGATCACGTCCGACAATGGGCTGGCGGCCAAGAAAGAATTGGGGTGTGGGCATGGCAGAGGCGTCTGTGTGTGATTTCATCGTAGCAAGCCAGTTCGCCCGTCGCTCGGTGACTTGGCTATGCTGAAAGCAATCCATGCGAGTCATCCATGCCTGATATCACCTATCTGTCCCGCCACGAATGGCCGTATATCCTGCTGGTGTGCGGCATCCTGCTGTTTGCGCTGTACCGCTATCGTCCCGCCGAGCGGCGTAATGTGGCCCTCACCATCCTGTTCCTGATCGGCGGCTTGATCGGCTTGTCGCTGGGCCATCTGGCCGAGGCTCACGGGATGAAGCAAGCAGCCGGCATTCTGGTCGAGCTGTTCACCATCATCCTGGGCCTGGTTGTCATCCGCCTGTTTGGCCTGGCGCTGTTCCGGCTAGGGCTTGCCGCGCTAAGGATCGAGCCGCCGCGCATCCTCGAAGATGTGCTGGTGATGGTGGCCTATCTGGTCTGGGGGCTGGTGCGGCTGCGTTATGCCGGGCTGGATCTGTCGCAGTTGGTGACCACATCGGCCGTGATCACGGCGGTGCTGGCCTTTGCGATGCAGGATACGCTGGGCAATATCCTTTCGGGCATTGCGCTACAGCTCGATGATTCGCTGGAATTGGGGCAGTGGGTCAAGCTGCCGGATGTCTCCGGCAAAGTACTGCAGATCGGCTGGCGCTCTACCCTGATCGAGACCCGTAACGGTGAAACCGTGGTGGTCCCCAATGCCTGGCTGATGAAGAACAGCTTCCAGCTCGTGGGCAAGCGCTTCAATGGTCATCCGCTCGTCTGGCGACGCTGGGTGTGGCTGGAGGTGAGCTGGGATCATCCGCCCGCGCGTGTGCTCGAGCTGATGCATATGGCCATTCGTGATGCGCATATCGACGGGGTGGCAAGCGAACCGCCCCCCCATGCCGTGCTGATGGAAATGCGCGATGGCATTGGCCGCTACGCGCTGCGCTACTGGCTGACGGACTTTCTGGCCGATGACGGTACCGACTCCCAGGTCCGCGCCCACCTTGTGGCCGCCATGGTCCGTAACGGGATTCCTATGGCTGCGCCCAGCCACAATGTCCTGATGACCAAGGACAACGACAAGACTGCAGCCCAGCGACAGGAAGTGGATCTGGAGCGTCGGCTCACGGCGCTGGCGGGTGTACCGCTGTTTGCCGATTTCACCGACGAGGAGCGTCGCCATCTGGCCGTGCAATTGCGCTTTGCGCCGTTCGAGTGTGGTGATGTCATCAGCCGTGAGGGCGCGGTTGCGCACTGGCTCTATATCCTCACCGTGGGGGAAGTAGACGTCTGGCACGACTACGATACCCCGACAGCGGATCTGCTCGGCCACCTCAAGGCGGGTAGCTTCTTTGGCGAAATGGGCCTGATGCTGGGCGCGCCGCGCACGGCAACGGTGGTGGCTGCCAGCTATGTGGAATGCTATCGGCTTGATCGTGCCGGCTTTGAAGCCATTCTCACCGCCCGCCCCAGTCTGGCAGATACGCTATCGCGGATACTGGCCGAGCGCATGGCAGAGAACCATCTGCATAGCCGCGACAAGCTCAGTACGCCGGCCAGCCCCCCTCAGGCGGAGGTGCTCGAACGCATTCGCCGCTTCTTCGGGCTGTAAGCACCGCGGCCTGGTAACAATCCCTTGTTGGCACGGACGGCAACCTGTCTGTCGTCGGGTTGCCTGGTTTGGCGGATAACAGTTCGGCCGTTTGGCCGGGAAGCGGCGCATTTTCAGTTAGCGCGTCGCCGCGGCGGCACCACCGGTTTACCTTGTTCCCGCCGGTTCTGCATCCGTTGCCGGATTGCCTGCTCCGCCTGTTCCGCACGGGGTGGCGGGTTCATCATGCCCGTGGCCCCGTCCTCCTGACGTTCTGACTGTCGCGACTCCATCCGCTCGCGCAGGGCCTGCCGTCCCTGCTCCAGCAGGCTATCGCGCTGCTCCGGAGAGAGCGGTCGTGCGCGGAAGCCGCGATCCGTGCGCTCGTGCAAGCGATTCAACACAGACTCGATGCCATGCTCCTGGGCAAACTGTCGCAATCGCTCGAATACAGCGGGCCGGCGTACCAGCAAGCCCGGCCTGGCATCGGCACCCTGCGCCGCAAAGGCGGCCTCGCCGGGACGAACCGTCAACTCGGCGCCTCCCGCGCGCATGAGGGTTTCACCTTCATGCACCGTGTCATAGACGCCAGCGGGCAGATCCGGATCGTCGCTGCGTTCAATCACCACTGTTTCGTGATCGGTTCCCCGGATGCCCATAGTCACCGTGGGCGTGGCCAGCCGGTAGGCGGGTTTGTGACTCTGGCCGATCAGCCCGGTCACCGAGCGCAAGGCACCGGTCAGCAAGCTGATCCAGGCACGGGAATCATCGGGTCTGTCGGCGCTGTAGCGATAATCGTCAACCCGCACACGCGTATTGGGACGCAGGGTCAGGCTGGCACCATCACTCATCGATACCACCATCCAGCCCTTGGCACCGGTCAGCAAGGTATCGCCTACCGAGACCTTGCTGGTCACGACGGTCGTCTGAGGATCACCATGAAGATCGAAGCGGGCTACTTCGCCACCGGCGGCCTCAATGCGTCCGGCAATGGCAGCGTGGACAAGTGACGAGCAAGCAAGCGACAGCAGCAAGAGCATGCGCAACATGGTGGCCTCAGGGGAAGCGATAGCTGTAGGTGATCGAGATATCCTGCTGCGGATCGTCGTCAGACAGGCCGCGCATCAGGTTGATACCCAGGCGCCCCGTTTCGCCCAGGGGCAGGTATCCCGACAGGCTGACACTGCGTGAAGACGGATAGCCGGGCGTGGCATTTTGCGACCACGCGTAGTCCATGCCCATGCCAAAGCCCTGGGGATTCTCATAACCGAGGTAGAGGTCGCTGTTCCAGACGTTGCGGGTGGTCTGGCCCGCCGGCTTGCCCAGCCAGCTGTAGCCGCTGCTCCAGCTCAACTGATAGGGCCCAAAGCCGCGGCTCAAGCTGGCAGACAGCGACCAGTCCGTCTTGCCGGTGGAGAAACCCTTCTCCTCACTACCCGTGGGCAGCTTCACCCCAGCGCGCCAATCCATACCCCAAGGGTCGTTCTCTTCCCCGAAACTGAAACTGCGTCCCAGATTTAGGTTGACGTCGCCCCAGCCGTTAACGCGTCCCAGCGCGCCATCCGGGCGCGGCCGCTGTACGGGCACCCAGACCAGACGCTGGCCCACGCGCACGGCTTTGAAGCCCGTTCGTCCTGCAAGGGCCTGATCCACGCTGGCACGCTGCTGACGCCAGTTGCCGCTCGCATCCACGCTCCAGTCGCTGCTGCGATAAGAGAAGCCCAGCGGAACGGACCATTCACGCACCAGTGGATCATCGTAGTCGCTGTAACCCCATCCACTTGTCAGCGTGAAGTCCGCCGCCAGCAAGGGTGGCGCCAGCGCGGCCAGCAAACAGGGCATCGTAAGGCGAATCATGGTGCGCATCTCCCGGGGGCACGTGACCTCATTCTAGGTCTGATGTGGCGGTGCGCCAGTTTGTCGGGAGATCAGCGTGGCTGTGGCGGCATCTTCACCACAGTGTCGGTACAGGGTGCCGAGCCCGTGCTCAGGCACTAACATGGAATATATGCGCACCTTCCTGCATGCCTGCCTCTTGCTGATGATTGCCTTGGCTCCTTGGTCTGTCCGGGCGGCACCACTGCGGGTCAGCGCGTCGTCCGGCTGGGGTATGCCGATTGGCGAGGTGGATGCACAAGGGCATTTGAGCGGCGGCATCATGCATGAGCTGTATGGGGCCCTGGGACGGGAGATGAATGTGCCTGTGGTGGTACTGACCCTGCCGCGCAAGCGCATCGATAACGCCGTCATGCATGGCGAAGTCGATTTGCGCTGCTTCCTGAATCGTCGCTGGGTCGGCAATCCGGCAGATTACCGCTGGAGCGGCACACTCTTCACCGTGCAGGACGTGGTGGTGGCCCGCGCAGATACGCCTAGCCCGGCCAACCTGGCTGAGCTGCGCGGCAAGACGCTGGGCACGGTGCTTGGGTATGTATATCCGGACGCCTTGCAGGTGCAGCTGGGCAAGCAGATTGTCCGCGAGGATGCGCCCACGCCTGCGTTGGCCTTATCCAAGCTGCTGCTGGGCAGATCGGATTACGCCTTGGTCGATAGTCTGGTGCTGGCCTGGTATGCAAAACACCAGCGTGTCCGCTTTGCCGCAAACCCGCTGGTGGTGAATAGCTACGAGATTGAATGTGCGACGCCCATCCGCACGGGCCAGCCGGGGCAGGCAGCGCTGGCGGCGCTGGAACGCATGCGCAAACGCGGCGATATCGCGCAGATCCTGGCGCGTTATCAGTCGGCGCACTGAGCCGCCAAAGGACGGGGTGCGCGTCTAGACGATATCCAGGTGATCCAGCCCTGCCATGGCGTCCCGGTTCTTCGATTCCTTGGAGTCCAGCTTGATCTTCAGACGCAGGTCGTTGACCGAATCGGCGTTGCGTAGTGCGTCTTCGTAGCTGATACGACCTTCTTCGTAGATATCGAACAACGCCTGATCAAAGGTCTGCATGCCGAGTTCGCGGCTCTTGGACATGATGGTCTTGATCTCGTGCACATCGCCTTTGAAGATCAGGTCGGAGATTAGCGGACTGTTGAGCATCACTTCTACCGCTGCCACCCGGCCCTTGCCAGAGCGATGCGGAATCAGCCGTTGCGAGATGAATGCTTTGAGGTTCAGGCTCAAGTCCATCAGCAGCTGGGCACGGCGCTCTTCAGGGAAGAAGTTGATGATCCGGTCCAGCGCCTGGTTGGCCGAGTTGGCGTGCAGGGTGGCCATGCAAAGGTGACCGGTTTCGGCAAAGGCCACCGCGTAATCCATGGTTTCGCGGTCGCGGATTTCACCGATCAGGATCACGTCGGGGGCTTGCCGCAGCGTGTTCTTGAGCGCGTTGTGCCAGTTATCGGTATCCACCCCGATTTCACGCTGGGTCACGATACAGTTCTTGTGTTCGTGTACGTATTCGACTGGGTCTTCAATCGTAATGATATGACCGTAGCTGTTCTCGTTCCGGAAGCCGATCATCGCTGCCAGCGAGGTCGACTTACCTGAACCGGTACCGCCCACAAAGATCACCAGACCGCGCTTTGCCAGCGCCACATCCTTGAGCACCACCGGCAGGCCCAGATCATCGAACTTGGGGATGTCGGTCGTGATGGTCCGCAATACCAGACCAATCCGTCCTTGCTGCTGGAATGCGTTGCAGCGGAAGCGGCCGATACCGCCGGGGCTGATGGCGAAGTTGCATTCCTTGGTGGCTTCAAATTCTTCAGCCTGCCGGTCATTCATCACCGCGCGGCACAGTTCCTTGGTGTGCTGCGAGCTGAGTGCCTGGCTGGATACCGGCGTGAGCTTGCCGTCGATTTTCATCGCGGGCGGAAAATCCGCGGTAATGAACAAGTCCGACGCATTCTTTTGCCGCATCAGTCGCAGCAGATCGTGCATGAACTTGGTGGCCTGTTCCTTTTCCATGGTCTTACTCCTGCAATTCGATCTCACCGAGTCGAACTGGCAACGTGTGTCGTCGTGCGTTTAACTGGACCGACGCCTGCTACAGGGCCAATCCAGCCACTGGCCGGCGTCGCTTTGGCGGTACGCCGTGACCTGGTGGTTCAAACAATGGTTGAGCGGACTTACTTGAAGTTATCCGGATTCATCGCCTTGCTGCGTGCCTCGGCATTGGTGATCAGGTTACGGCGCACCAGATCGGTCAGGCACTGATCCAGCGTCTGCATGCCGTGCTGCTGGCCGGTCTGGATCGTCGAGTACATCTGCGCGATCTTGTTCTCGCGGATCAGGTTACGGATGGCCGGGATCCCGATCATGATCTCGTGCGCTGCCACCCGGCCGTTGCCGTCCTTGGTCTTGAGCAGCGATTGTGAGATCACCGCACGCAAGGATTCTGACAGCATCGACCGGACCATTTCCTTTTCGGCTGCCGGGAACACGTCAACGATACGGTCAACCGTCTTGGCGGCGGACGAGGTGTGCAGCGTACCGAACACCAAGTGGCCGGTTTCGGCGGCGGTCAGCGCCAGGCGGATGGTTTCGAGGTCACGCATTTCGCCCACGAGGATGACGTCCGGGTCTTCCCGCAGTGCGGAACGCAGCGCGTTGGCAAACGACAGCGTCATCGGGCCGACTTCACGCTGGTTGATCAGGCACTTTTTCGATTCATGCACGAATTCGATCGGGTCTTCCACCGTAAGGATGTGGCCGTACTCGTTTTCGTTGATGTAGTTGATGATCGCCGCCAGCGTGGTCGATTTGCCCGAACCGGTAGGGCCGGTCACCAGCACGATGCCGCGCGGGGTCTCGGCGATTTCCTTGAATACCTTGGGGGCATTCAGGTCTTCCAGGCTCAGCACTTTGGAGGGAATGGTACGGAATACGGCGCCGGCGCCGCGGTTCTGGTTAAAGGCGTTGACGCGGAAACGGGCAAGACCGGGAATCTCGAACGAGAAGTCACATTCCAGCGTTTCTTCATAGGTCTTGCGCTGGCCGTCGTTCATGATGTCGTACACCATGTCATGAACGTCTTTGTGTTCCATCGCCGGCAGGTTGATGCGGCGTACATCGCCGTGTACACGGATACACGGCGGCATGCCGGCCGAGAGGTGCAAGTCCGAGGCCTTGTTCTTGACCGAGAACGCCAGAAGTTCCGAGATTTCCATTTATAATTCCCCGTTCAAAGCCGCATGCCAATTGGGTTTGCGGCACATTTTGCAAGGCATTATGGATGGCGGACTTCGAGAAATCCAGACAGCAGGTGCAAGCCCGCATCGATGCCGCGCTGCAGGCCGCTGGCCGCGCACCGGGCGAGTGTACGCTGCTTGCCGTCAGCAAGACATTTCCTGCTGAAACGGTAAGGGCTGCCTACGCGGCCGGGCAGCGCGCATTCGGCGAGAACTATGTGCAGGAGCTGGTCGACAAGACCGAAGCGCTGGCAGATCTCGCTGACTTGGAATGGCATTTCATCGGGCCGTTGCAAAGCAACAAGAGTCGCCCGGTGGCAGAGCGTGCCCATTGGGTGCATAGCGTTGATCGGCTGCGCATCGCCGAGCGGTTGTCGGCTCAGCGGCCGGTGGCCATGCCGCCATTGAATGTCTGCATTCAGGTGAATGTGTCGGGCGAAGCCAGCAAGTCCGGCTGCGACCCGGCCGAGGCGCTGCCGCTGGCATTGGCGGTGGCCAAGCTTCCCGGGCTGCGGCTGCGCGGCCTGATGTGCATTCCCGCCGCGGATGCCGCCGAGCCGGTCTTGCGTCAGCAGTTCGGATTGCTGCGTCAGCTGCGCCACGAAATCACCCAGGCCGGCCTTGTGCCTGATACCTTGTCGATGGGCATGTCGGCCGACCTGGCCCAGGCCATTGCCGAAGGATCCACTTTGGTGCGCGTGGGTACCGCCCTGTTTGGCGCCCGCCAGACACCGCTTGCACCGCTGGAGAATCAGGCTTGAGCACAACGCACACACCGGCAACGCTGGCCGAACTCGCTCGCTGGCTGCGCGTGGAAGAAGGCGATAGCCGAGACCGGCTGGAGCTGGCTTCCGCATGGCAGCGCATGCCCGACGGTTCGCCGTACCGGCTCAAGCTTCAGTTTGCTGCAGGGATAGTGCTGGCCATCCTGCTATTGCTGTTCACCGTGGGCCTGTTGAGCGAGTCACCCATGGCCTTGGCCATTGCGTTGATGGGCGGACTGCTGGCAGCCGGCGTGTTCTGGTATGTGCGCGCATGGTTCTGGCGCTCGGTACTGGAGCTGGATGCCCGCCACCTGTCGCTCACCTACTGCGGCTGGGGCGCGCCAGTGTCCACCATCTTGCTGCTCGAACAGATTGATCGACTGAGCTATGCGCTGCACGAAGGCCGCCTGGCCTCGCTGCAGCTTGAACACCGTGATGGTGAGTTGATACTGCCGTTCTCGGGTCAGCGCGAACTCGACAAACTCTACTTCAACCTGCTCCGGCACTTGCTTCTCAAGCGCCGTCCAGCCATCACCATCGGGGAGTCCGCACCAATGCACGCCCCGGCTACGGAAAGTGAATCCCCATGAAAATCGTCTTTATCGGTGGTGGCAATATGGCGACCGCCATGCTGGGCGGCCTCTTGCAGCAGGGCTACGCCGCAAACGACTTGTATGTGGTTGAGCCCGATGCGGGCAAGCGTGCCCAGCTTGCCAGCGAATTCGGGGTGACGACCCTTGCAGCGGACGTGCCGCTGCCGGCGACGGACGTGGCCATACTGGCCGTGAAGCCGCAGCAGTTGGCCGAGGTGGCCCGCAATCAGGCCGGGGCGCTGGCGGGGCGGCTCGTGATCAGCATCGCTGCCGGCATCCGTATGGCGGATCTTGATCGCTGGCTGGGTGGCCGGGCGAGACTGGTCCGGGTAATGCCGAACACGCCGGCTCTGGTACGTGCGGGCGTCAGCGGAGCCTGGCTGGGCCCTCAGGCCGACATTGCCGATCGGGAAGTTGCCAGCCGCATCCTTCAGAGCGTAGGGCAGGTGGTCTGGGTAGAGCAGGAGCAGCAGATTGATGCCATTACTGCCATCTCGGGTTCCGGCCCTGCCTATGTATTCCATTTCATGGAGTCGCTGGTAGCTGCAGCCCGCGAACTGGGCTTTGATGCGACAACTGCCCGCCAGCTCGCCTATGGCACCTTCGATGGCGCCATCAAACTGGCCATGGCCAGCGATGACGAAGTGGGAACGTTGCGCGAGAAGGTCACCTCCAAAGGTGGCACGACGGCAGCTGCGCTGGCCCGCATGAACGAAGCCGGTGTGCAGGCCGGCATTGTGGCGGGCGCCCATGCTGCCTGCGCCCGTGCTGCCGAACTTGCCGATGAACTGGGCAAGTAACTTTCCTAACCGGCCTGACTGCTGGAGACAAACCGATGCTGTATGAGCCGCTGGCCTTCCTGATCAAGAACCTGGTGGGCTTTTTCCTGCTCAACCTGTTGCTGCGTTTTTACCTGCAGGTAGCCCGTGCACCGTTTGGCAATCCGCTGGCGCAGTTCACGGTCAAGCTGACCAATTTCATTGTCTTGCCGGCACGGCGGCTGATTCCCAGTGCTGGGACTTACGACACCGCCACCTTGCTGCTGGCGTGGCTGGGCGCCTTGTTGATGCATGTGTTGTTGCTGCTGATCTCGCCGTGGCCAGTCAATCTATGGAGTCCGACCGCCGGTATCGGGCTCTCCATGCTGGCCGTGCTTGAACTGTTCAAACTCACGCTGTATCTGTTGTTCGGTGCGGTGTTGGTGCACGCGATCATGAGCTGGGTGAATCCCTACAACCCGCTGGCTCCCTTGCTGGATGCGCTCACGCGCCCATTTCTGGCGCCGTTGCGGCGGATGATTCCGCTGATTGGCGGCATCGACCTGAGTCCGCTGGTGCTTATCCTGTTCCTGCAGATGTTGCTGAACTTTGCCGTGGCACCGCTGGAAATGCAGCTGATGGCCTTCATCGTGCAGGCGGCATGACGCACAACTGGGCGCGACAGGACGGCGGCGCCTGGGTGCTGAGCCTGTACTTGCAACCCGGCGCCAAAAAGACGGAAGTTGCCGGGCTGCATGATGGCGCGCTCAAGCTAAGGTTGGCGGCACCCCCGGTGGAGGGCAGGGCCAACAAGGCGCTGATTGCCTGGCTGGCCGACTGGTTTGATGTGCCGCGCAACGCGGTGGTGCTGGAAAACGGTGAACTCTCGCGCCACAAACGGGTCAGGATCAACGGCAGCGCGCGGCACCCCGACGCGCTGCTGGCGGAAGCGTGATCAGCGCGGGTCCTTGCCTGGCGGCAACGCGCCGGCAATCTCGTCCACGCGGCTGAATTCGCCCTCAAAAACACCATCGTTGGCCGGCCGGGATGCACCCATACCCGCCATGCCGGGCATGGCGAAGCCCTTGGGGCTGGGCCAGACGGGCAGAATCAGGATCAAACCGAGTACATCACTGACCGGGCCGGGGAACACGAACAGCAGGGCAGCCACCAAGGTGCGCGCCACCCAGAACAGCCGGCGTATCGGTACTTCGCCGGACTTGATACTGTCGACCACTGCCCAGGCCGTGGCGGCGCGCCAGCTCTTGAGTACCAGTAATCCTGCCACGCCGCTGAGCGCCAGCCACACCAGCATCCACCAGCCTATCCACTGCGATAACGTGATGATGGCCAGCAGCTCGGCCAGCGGTAGCAGCAATAATCCAAGGCCCACAAAGGGCAAGAGTTTTCTGAACATGAGTGAACAAGATTCCGTTCTGGTGGTACTGTGCACCGCCCCCGATGAAGGGGTGGCCGAACAATTGGCCGGCGCGCTCATCGAACGCCGGCTCGCTGCCTGTGTCAATCTACTCGCGCCTGCCCGCTCCCTGTATCGCTGGGAAGGCAAGCTTGAGCACGCTACCGAGATTCCGATGTTGATCAAGACCACGCACCGTGCCTACCCGGCACTGGAAAACGCGATCCGCGAACTGCATCCTTACCAGCTTCCCGAGCTGCTGGTACTTCCTGTGACACAAGGTTTGCCAGCTTATCTGGACTGGGTACGCGCCGAAACCGGGAGTGCAGCATGAAACGCTTTGTCGCCGCGCTGCTCGCCGGGTTCCTCACTTTCCCGGCTTGGGCGGCCATCAATCCCGATGAGTTGCTGCCGGCTGCCGAAGCTTTCAAGCCCACGCTGCAAAAAAACAGCGACACCGAGGCCTCGGTACGCTTTGATATCGCCGACGGCTACTACCTGTACCGTGATCAGTTCAAGTTCAGTCTGCAACCGGGTGAGCAGGCGCTCACCGCCGAGATTCCGCCGGGCAAGAAAAAGCATGATGACTATTTCGGCGAGGTCGAGGTCTACCGCCAGAACGTGACGATCACGCTGCGCAGCAAGCAGCCCATGGCCGCCGATGCGCGCATCAAGATCGTCTCGCAAGGTTGCGCCGACGCGGGAATCTGTTATCCGCCCGAAACTGTTGAATTGCCCCTGTCTGACGGTAAGGCCGGCAATGCCAGCCGTGCCGTCAGCAACCTGCTTGGCGATGCGGCGGGAGCGGCTACCCCGCAGGCAGCACCCAGGACGGCCAGCGATGGTGCCGACCTGTTCGGTTCCGGCAAGTTGCTGGCCCTGCTGGCCTTCTTCTTTCTGGCTGGACTGGGTCTGGCGTTCACCGCCTGCATGTACCCGCTACTGCCCATCGTGTCCGGCATCATTGTTGGGCAGGGGGCGACGGTCAGTCGTGGTCGGGGTTTTGCGCTGGCCATGGTGTATGTGCAGGGCATGGCGCTGACCTATGCGGTAGCGGGTGTGGCTGCGGCACTTTCGGGCACCTTGCTCTCCGCCGCCCTCCAGAATCCCTGGGTTCTCGGCGCCTTCGCCGTGTTCTTCGTCATCATGGCACTGTCCATGTTCGGCCTGTTTGAACTGCAGCTGCCCAATGCGCTGCAATCCCGATTGAACGATGCCTCGAACCGCCTGCCGGGTGGCCGCTGGCTTCCTGTATTTGCCATGGGAGCGCTTTCGGCCCTGATCATCGGTCCATGTGTCGCGCCACCATTGGCCGCAGCCCTTGGCTATATCGCCGCCAGTGGTGATGTCGTCAAAGGCGCACTGGCCCTTTACGTGATGGCACTTGGCATTGGGCTGCCGCTGGTGCTGGTCGGTACGCTTGGCGGTCATGTCATGCCCAAGGCCGGCCCTTGGATGACGGCCGTGCGCAATGTGTTCGGGACGGTGATGCTGGCGGTGGCGATCTGGATTGCCACGCCGGTGCTGCCAAGCTGGTTGCTGATGCTGGCGTGGTCGGCATTGGCACTTGGCGCCGGCGTGGCACTGTCGGCACTCGATCCTTTGCCGCCGCACGCCAAAGCCGCCAAGCGGCTGGCCAAGGCGCTGGGCGTCATGCTGGTGCTGGCGGGTGCTGCACTGCTTGTCGGCTTGTTGGCTGGCGCGCGTGATCCCTTGCAACCGCTTAAACCACTGGCAGGTGCACAAGCCGTGGCCGCTGAGGGCAAGCTGCCGTTCCAGTATGTGAACTCGGTTGATGAGTTCAATGCGGCCCTGGCCGCCGCCCGTGGCAAAACCGTGATGCTGGATTTCTATGCTGACTGGTGCGTCAGCTGCCGCGAGATGGAGCGCTTCACATTCAGCGATGCCGGCGTGCAGCGCGCACTGGGCAAGCTGGTGCTGATCAAGGCGGATGTCACCGCCAATACGCCGCAACACAAGGCGCTGCTCAAGCGCTTCGGTCTGTTCGGCCCGCCGGGCACGATTTTCTTCGACGCCCAAGGCAAGGAAATCCCTGCCCGCCTGATCGGCTTTGAAGCCGCCGAACCCTTCCTGCAACGTTTGCAACAACTGCCGGTCTGAGCCTGATGAAACGTTCCACTACCCTGATTACCGGCGTCGTCATCATTGCCGCCGCCTTGGCTGCCGGCATTTATACCCGCCAGGCCCAACTCAAACCCCAGCCAGAACCGCTGGCCGCAAACGGCGTGGCCAAGCCCACGCTATGGCAATCGGGTTTCAAGGACCTCAAGGGCCAGCCGCAGGTTTTCTCGCAATGGCAAGGCAAGCCCTTGGTGGTCAACTTCTGGGCGACCTGGTGTGCGCCGTGCCGCGAAGAAATCCCCGAGTTCATTGCCACGCAAAATGCCGTGGGCGACAAGGTGCGCTTTGTGGGTCTGGCGATCGACAACGCGGCCGATGTGCAGAAGTTTGTCGATGAATACAAGATCAACTACCCGGTGCTGGTCGGCGAGCAGGATGCCATGGAGCTGATGCGCACCGAGGGGAATCGCGTGGGTGCTTTGCCCTTTACGGTGATTTACGACGCCGCTGGCAAGCAGGTCGCGGCGCATCCGGGGCGTTTGACGCAAGCGCAGCTAGATGCCTTGCTCAAACCCTTCATTTGACATTGCTGGGCAGGAGCCAATCCATGAGTAGGGTGCAATAAGCGCAGCGCATTGCACCGATTGGGGTGATGACGTGATGGTGCATGCGGCCTTCAGCCTTATGGCACCCTACTTACCCCGCCGCCCAAAACAAAAGGCCCGCTTGTGCGGGCCTTTTGTTTACCAATCACAGAGGCTTAGCCCAGTGACTTGCGCGCATTACGGAACATGCGCATCCAGCCGCTATCCTCACCCCAGGTATCGGGATGCCAGCTCAGGTTCACGGTGCGGAAGGTGCGTTCCGGGTGCGGCATCATGATGGTGAAGCGGCCATCGGCAGTGGTGACACCGGCAATGCCGTCGGGCGAGCCGTTGGGGTTCAGCGGGTACACCTCGGTAGCGTTGCCGCGGTCGTCCACATAGCGCATGGCGGTCAGCACCGTCTTGCGGTCGGCCTGGTTGGCGAATACCGCGCGGCCTTCGCCGTGCGATACCACCACCGGCAGACGCGAGCCGCCCATGCCGGCGAAGAACAGGCTGGGGCTGTCGGGCACTTCTGCCATCACGAGACGCGCTTCGAACTGTTCCGAGGCATTGCGGCGGAACTTGGGCCAGTTTTGCGCGCCGGGGATGATCTCGGCGAGGTTGGACATCATCTGGCAGCCGTTACACACGCCCAGTGCGAAGGTATCGCCACGCTGGAAGAAGGCTTCGAACTCGTCGCGCGCCAGGCTGTTGAAAAGGATGGACTTGGCCCAGCCTTCGCCCGCACCCAGCACGTCGCCGTAGCTGAAGCCACCGCAGGCGGCGAGCCCCTGGAAGTCCTTGAGCGAGAGACGGCCCGAGAGAATGTCGGACATGTGCACGTCGACCGAGGTGAAGCCGGCGCGATCAAACGCGGCGGCCATCTCGATCTGGCCGTTCACACCCTGCTCGCGCAGGATCGCCATGCGCGGCTTGTTGCCCTTGGCGATGTACGGTGCTGCAACATCCTCGGACGGATCGAACTTGAGTTCGGCATACAGGCCGCGTTGCTTCTGGCCCAGCAGCGCGTATTCGCTGTCGGCACAGGCCGGGTTGTCGCGCAGGCGCTGGAGCTGCCAGCTGGTTTCGGCCCAGGCCTTGTAGAGATCGGTACGGGTCTCGTTGAGCACCAGACGGTTGCGCTTCTTGATCTTGAGGCGGTCGTCGTCGTTGAGCGTGCCGATCACATGCAATTGACTGCGCAGGCCGGCTGCAAAGAAGGCAGCCATGACGGCGTGGGTGTCACTGCGGCGCACTTGCAGCACGGCACCGAGCTCTTCATTGAACAGCACGCCCATCATGCGGCCGTTTTCAGCGCGGGCAATCGACTCAGGGGTGTACTCGCTGAACTCCCGCTCGTTGCGGCGGCGTTCGATACACAGCTCGTCTACGTCCAGCGTCACGCCGGTGTGACCGGCGAACATCATTTCAGTCACGGTGGCGAACAGGCCGCCATCGCTGCGGTCGTGGTAGGCCAGCAGCTTGCCGTCGGCGTTGAGTTGCTGCACCACCTGGAAGAAGGCGGCGAGCGCTGCCGGGTCTTCCAGATCGGGTGCGTGGTTGCCGACTTGCTTGTAGACCTGAGCCAGCGCCGAACCACTGAGGCGGCACTTGCCGCGACCAAGGTCAATCAGCAGCAGATCCGTATCACCTTGATCGGTACGCAGCTGCGGCGTGAGCGTGCGGCGTACATCGGTAACCGGGGCAAAACTCGATACGACGAGCGATAGCGGGGCCACCACCGCCTTTTGCTGCCCGTCTTCCTGCCACACCGTCTTCATGGACAGGCTGTCCTTACCCACCGGGATGCTCAAGCCCAGCGAGATGCTGAGATCGCGCACGGCTTCGACGGTATCGAACAGGTTGGCATCTTCGCCGGGATGGCCGGCGGCGGCCATCCAGTTGGCGCTGAGCTTCACGTCGCCGAGCTTGGCGATCGGGGCGGCAGCGATATTGGTAATGGCTTCACCCACGGCCATCCGGCCCGATGCGGGTGCCGAAATCAGTGCCAGCGGCGTACGTTCGCCCATGGCCATGGCTTCGCCCAGATAAGTCTCGAAGCCCATGGTGGTCACGGCCACATCGGCCACTGGCACCTGCCAAGGACCGACGAACTGGTCGCGCACCGTCATGCCGCCCACCGAGCGGTCGCCGATCGTGATCAGGAAGCGCTTGTCGGCCACGGCGGGCAGACGCAGCACGCGGTAGGCCGCTTCAAACAGATCCAGTGAACTGGAATCAAACGTTGGCAGCTCAGGGTACAGGCGCTTCACGTCACGCGTCATCTTGGGCGGCTTGCCCAGCAGCACGTCCATGGGCATGTCCACCGGCTTGTTGCCGAAGTGGCTGTCATCCAGCACCAGCTGTTTTTCGAGCGTGGCAGTACCGACAACGGCGAAGGGGCAGCGCTCGCGCTCGGCAATGGCGGCAAAGGTATCGAGTGCGTTGGCGGGAATCGCCATCACGTAACGCTCTTGCGATTCGTTACACCAGATCTGGACGGGCGACATGCCCTTTTCTTCGATATGGATATCGCGCAGCTTGAACACAGCACCACGGTCCGAGCCGTGCACGAGTTCAGGCAGGGCATTGGAGATGCCGCCCGCTCCCACGTCGTGAATGCTCAGGATCGGGTTCTTGTCGCCCAGCTGCCAGCAGCGGTCGATGACCTCCTGCGCCCGGCGCTGGATTTCGGGGTTGCCGCGCTGCACGGAGTCGAAGTCCAGATCGGCAGCATTGGCACCGGTATCCATCGACGAGGCCGCGCCACCGCCCAGACCGATCAGCATGCCGGGGCCGCCGAGCACCACGATCAGCGCGCTTTCGGGGATATCGTGCTTGCCCACATGGTCGCCATCGATGTTGCCGAGGCCGCCGGCAATCATGATGGGCTTGTGGTAACCGCGCATCTCGCCGAGGTGGCTTTCCTCGTAGGTACGGAAGTAACCAGCCAGGTTGGGCCGGCCGAACTCGTTATTGAAGGCGGCGGCGCCGATGGGGCCGTCGACCATGATCTGCAGGGCCGAGACAATGCGGTTGGGCTTGCCGTATTCAGCCTGGGTGTTGCTGAACTGCTCCCAGGGGCGCTTGAAGCCGGGCAGGTTCAGGTTCGATACCGTGAAGCCGCACAGGCCAGCCTTGGGGCGCGAGCCACGACCGGTCGCGCCTTCATCGCGAATCTCGCCACCCGAGCCAGTCGAGGCGCCGGCAAACGGGGCAATCGCGGTGGGGTGATTGTGCGTTTCCACCTTCATCAGGATGTGGGTGGGGCGGGCGTTGTAGCGGTATTCCTGGCTGCCGGCCTGCGGGTAGAAGCGCAGGATGCCTGCGCCTTCGATCACCGAGGCGTTGTCCGAGTAAGCCACAACGGTGCCTTGCGGATGCGCCTTATGGGTATCGCGGATCATGCCGAACAGCGATTTGACCTGGGCCTCGCCGTCGATGATGAAATCGGCGTTGAAAATCTTGTGGCGACAGTGCTCGGAGTTGGCCTGCGCAAACATCATCAGCTCGACATCGGTCGGGTTGCGCTTGAGCTTGCCGAAGTTCTCGACCAGGTACTCGACTTCATCATCCGACAGGGCCAGACCCATCTCGCGGTTGGCGGCATCGAGTGCAGCACGGCCGCCGCCCAGGATGTCCACGCTGGCGAGCGGTTGCGGCTCGATATGCGAGAACAGCTTTTCGATGCCATCGAGACCGGGCCAGACGCTCTCGGTCATGCGGTCGTGGGCCAGTTCGGCCAGCTTGGCTTGTTCGGTGGCAGTCAGCGCACGGCCTGCATACACCACCATGCCGCGCTCGATGCGGCTGACCTTGTCCAGACCGCACAGCTTGAGAATGTCGGTGGCTTTGGACGACCACGGCGAAATCGTGCCGATGCGTGGCGTCACCAGTAGCTGGCTGCCTTGGGCACGTGCATCATCGGCGGGCTGATCGTCGGCCAGAATGCGGGCCAGCTTGGCTTGCTCGTCGGCATCCAGCGCTGCGTTCAGCTCGGCAAAGTGCCAGAACTCGGCATACGGCGCGACATCGCGGATGCCGGCGGCAGCCAGTTGCTGAACCAGTTTTTCGATACGGAACGCGGAGAGGGCGATGCCGCCACGGAGCTTGAGAACAGTGGGCATGTATTAGGCCGTGCGGTAATGGGGGAGAAAGCCCGCGAATTTTACCGGAAAGCCCACCGCTTTGCTGGCCCAACGGGAGTCGTCGGGCTGTTCCGCAAGGATCAGTCTTTGGCCAGCACGTTGAAATTGCAGATGGCGCAGGTAGGCAGTACTTCCAGCGCCGGGCCAAGCTTGATGGTGAAGCGCTTGGTACCGGACGCCAGCGTAAACAGCGCGCCAGCCTCGTGTTGAGCCAGATTCATTACCAGAACACGGCCATGTGGCGACTCAGCGCAATATAGCGCCGGCACATTGCCCGAGCCGCCTGCGAGCATCACAGGGGCTGGCTGGGCGGCTAGACGCTCTGCCCCGACCCGCACATTGCCTTCCGACGACTTATGCAGCCGGCGCACCAGAGCAAGCCAGGTGGTGTCGCCACTGCGCAGTGCCAGCAACTCGCCGATGGTCAGCCGGTCGTCATAGTGCGAGCGATACTGCGCCCCGAAACCGTTGCCGCTTTCATCCAGCAGGTTCCAGGGTTCCCAGTTGCTGGTGCCGCGACCATGGGCCAGCAGGGTATGGATCACGTCGAAGCCGATGGCAGCATCGGCCGGGCGATCTTTCAGCCGGCGCTCGCTGCGCCTGGCGCGCGACTGCCCTACGCGGGAGTACACCACCGAGAGATCGCCGAGAAAACGCGCCAGGCGCGGATGATCAAGCTGCTCGGTCATGATGGGCACGGTTGCCACGCCCTGGGCGGCAAACACGCTGGCCTGCGCCAGCCGATCTGCCAGCGTTTCGGTATCGAAATACCGATAGCGTTCCCCCACCATATTGCGCCGCAGCTTCATGGGGGGCTTGGGTTCATCCAGATTGATGGCAAAGCTCTGATCGCGTGGGCGGATAACCCTTTCCAGGGAGATATCGTCCACCCACATATCCAGCAGCTGGTCGAGCATCCAGATTTCTTCAATCCGATGGCGTTCGGGTTCGCTGAGTTTGAGCAGCAGGGCATGCCGATACACGCGGCTGACCGAAGTGGCAGCCATATCGGGGTAGGGCGCCATCATCTTGTCGGCAAAGCCGGCGGCTTCAGCAATCTGATAGAGATTGTTCAGGCTGCGCCATAGCCGGGGTTCGGCATCGAAATAGCGCAGATAGGACCACTTGGCCTGCTCGCTGTAATAGATGATCGCGCGCAAGGTGATCAGTTGCGCCTCTTGCTCGAACTTGGGGCTGGGGGCTTGGGCGTGTTGCTTCAGGCACAGCTTGTAGGCCGATGCCAGTTCTTTCCAGCACGCCAGCAGGGTGGGCATGACCTGATGCGGGAGGATCTGCTCGATCTGCTCCTCGCCGTGGTAGACCTTGCTGAGCAAGGCTGTCAGCGGCCGCGCTTTTTCATCGCAGCTGCGTACGGATTGATACCGCTCCTTCAGGCTCAGGCGCGGATTGCGGTTGAGGGCGGCAAGCGCCTTGTTGATCTCGATCATCGCGGCGAGCGTGTCTTCGGCCGGCAACTCGACAATCAACTGGGTGAAGCTGGGGCCCTGAGGTTCCTCCTCGCGGGCACGGCGCATCAGGACGTCGATCAGGCTGGAAAAGTCGAACATATCCGCTTCTGGGTCTTCTTCTGTTATTGGGGCCGGCGGTTGCGCAGGGCAGCTATGTTAAAATTACGCAATTTTGCCGCACCGCGCCATGCGCGGATTTTTATTTTTGCGACATGTCACGGTTTCAGGAGCCCTCAGCTTGATCACTACAGCCAATATCACCATGCAATTCGGCGCCAAGCCGCTGTTCGAGAAAGTCTCCGTCAAGTTCGGCGGCGGCAACCGTTACGGCCTGATTGGTGCAAATGGCTCCGGCAAGTCCACCTTCATGAAGATTCTGGGCGGCGACCTGGAGCCGACAGCAGGCAATGTCAGCCTCGATCCCGGTGTGCGTCTGGGCAAGCTGCGCCAGGATCAGTTCGCCTATGAAGACCAGCGAGTGATCGATGTGGTGCTGCAGGGTCACGGCGAGCTCTGGGCCTGCATGCACGAGAAAGACGCCATCTATGCCAACCCCGAGGCGACGGAAGACGACTACATGCGTGCGGCTGATCTGGAGGTGAAGTTCGGCGAGATGGGCGGTTACGATGCCGAAGCGCGCGCAGGTGCGCTGCTGCTTGGCGCCGGCATTCCGATCGAGCAACACTTCGGCCCCATGTCCGAGGTGGCGCCGGGCTGGAAGCTGCGCGTGCTGCTGGCGCAGGCCCTGTTCAGCAATCCCGAAGTGCTGCTGCTGGACGAGCCGACCAACAACCTGGATATCAACACCATCCGCTGGCTGGAAAACACGCTGAACGAGCGTGATTCCACCATGATCATCATCAGCCATGACCGTCACTTCCTGAACCAGGTCTGTACGCATATGGCCGATCTGGACTACAGCACCATTCAGATTTATCCGGGCAACTACGACGACTACATGCTGGCCAGCACGCAAGCGCGCGAGCGCGCACTCGGTGCCAATGCCAAAGCCAAGGAGCGGATTGCCGAACTGCAGGTGTTTGCTGCGCGATTCTCGGCCAACAAATCCAAGGCGCGTCAGGCCACCAGCCGCCTCAAGCTGGCCGACAAGATCAAGGAAGGCATGGTCGAGGTGAAGCCCTCGTCGCGGCAGAACCCTTACGTGCGTTTCGAGTTTGACGACAAGATCAAGCTGCACCGCCAGGCCTTCGAGGCGACCAATCTGTCCAAGTCCTTCGACAAGCCACTGATTCAGGGGCTGAACCTGATTTTTGAGGCCAATCAGAAGCTGGCCGTGATTGGCGGTAACGGTGTGGGTAAATCCACGCTGATGAAGATGCTGGTGGGCGCACTCAAGGCCGATGCCGGCTCAGTGAAGTGGGCAGAAAAGGCCGAGATTGGTTACTTTGCGCAGGATCACGAAGAGGACTTCGATTGCGACGACAACCTGTTCGACTGGCTCAAGCAATGGGCCAAGCCCGGTGATGACGATCAGGTCGTGCGGGGTGTGCTCGGCAAGCTGCTCTTCAGCGGCGACGACGTGAAGAAGTCGGTGCGTGTGCTGTCGGGGGGTGAAAAGGGCCGCATGCTGTACGGCAAACTGATCCTGCAACAGCCCAATGTGCTGGTGATGGATGAACCGACCAACCATATGGATATGGAATCGATCGAATCGCTGAACCTGGCACTCGATCTGTTCAAGGGCACGCTGATCTTCGTTTCGCACGACCGTCTGTTTGTGTCCTCCTTGGCGACGCAGATTCTGGAACTGCGCGGCGACGGCACCTATGAACACTATATCGGTGGCTATGAAGACTATCTGGCCAGCCAGGGCTTGGAGTGAGCTGGGAAATCAGCGGGAACTGTTGCATTTTGCGGACAAGATTCGTGATTTGACGATTAGTTCCCGCTTAGAGTTGCTGCTCTAGGTGGCCCGTACTATTATCGGCTCCGCAATTCCAGCACAGTCTGCCGAACATCAGCAGACATCAAATCGGTGCAATGACACCGTCACGTGGAGCCACCGCAACGGCCGCTCGACCGTATACAGACAAAGAAGAAGCATGGAGCAGACAAAACGCAGCGTTCCCTACCGGGGCGCTGCGTTTCCTCTTGCGGGCCAGCCCCTGTCTGGTCGGAGTGAAATCAACCGGGAGTCATCAAGATGCGTTTGTCGGGCAAAGTCACCATCATCACCGGGGCTGCCAGCGGTATCGGGCGTGCCACGGCCCTGCGTTTCGGCAAGGAAGGCGCGCGGGTCGTGGTTTGCGATCTGAATCGTGCCGGCATTGACCAGGTGGTCAGCGAGATTGTCGGCCAGGGTGGCGAGGCCGTCGGCCACGTCGTCAATGTCACTGACATGGCCGAGATCAACGCCATGGTCGCCGCCGTGAAGGCGCAGTGGGGGCGTGTGGATGTGCTGGTCAACAATGCCGGCATCGTCGCTGATGCGCAACTCACCAAGATGACCGAAGAGCAGTTCGACCGCGTGATCGATATCAATCTCAAAGGCGTATTCAATTGTGCCAAGGCCGTGGTCGACATCATGGTTGCACAGGGAACGGGCGTCATCCTCAACGCGTCGTCGGTGGTGGGCCTCTACGGCAACTTCGGGCAGAGCAACTACGCTGCGGCCAAGTTCGGCGTTATCGGCTTCACCAAGACCTGGGCCAAGGAACTGGGCCGCAAGGGTATCCGCAGCAATGCCGTGTGCCCGGGTTTCGTGGCGACGCCCATTCTCAAGGACATGCCCGAAAAGGTGATCCAGTCGATGGAAGAGCGCGTACCGCTGAAGCGCCTGGCCCAACCCGAGGAAATCGCCGCGGTCTACACCTTCCTGGCCAGTGATGACGCCAGCTATATCAACGGTGCGGTGCTGTCGGTGGATGGTGGTCTGGTCATCTGATGCCGGAGATGTAGGGCGCAGAAGCTACGCGCATTGCACCAAGCCATGTCCGGGTTGTGATGTGCAATGTGGCCAAGGGGGCTCATTGCACCCCGTGCACTCAAACAAAAGCCCGTCGTGTATCGACGGGCTTTTGTTTGAGTGCATCCTAAGTAAAGCGCCTCAGCTCAGCGATCCTTCGAACACGATCTTCCAGTCAGCCCGTTCCTGCTTGAAGTACAGGCGCTTGCGGGTACGGTTGTCGAGATTGCTGCTGCGGTAATCCTGCGCAAAGTCCGCCATCAGCATGTCGCCTTCGCGGGTGGGGTAGGCAAACAGGTTGACGTTGTCCAGACGGATCTTGGCCCACTGCTTGCCGGCGTTCACGGCTGCCTTCTGGGTCTTCCAGCTGGCCAGATCATGATTGCCGCTACGGAACTCGCTCGCATAGTGCTGCAGATAGCGGGGCGTATTGAGGCTTTCCCAGTCACGTCGCCAGGCTTCGACTTCCGCAATCGCCTGATTCCGGCGTGCGGCCCATTCGGTTTGATTCAGCCACTGGATCGCTGGCGCAATGATGACCGGCGTGTTCGGGGTGAGATAGGCACCCAGCGCCGCCATATCCGTATTCGACAAGGCCACGCAGCCATTCGATGCCTTGGGCGCGCGACTGTAGGTGTCGTATGGCACGCCATGCAGCCAGATGCCACTGCCGGTGCGGCCCATCTGCTTGTCCCAGTCATTGGGGTAAGACAGCGGCCAAGCGCCCACGCCGTAGAGCTCGGCACGATTGCCGTAACTCTTGTCGAGCTGCTCACGCGGCATGTGGCCGGTGACGAAATACACACCCAGCGGTGTGCGCTGATCGCCCTCGCGGTTCTTGTCAAAGCCAAGTTTGCCGATGGTGACGTAGAAATCGCGAACAAAGCGCGGCGTGCCGTCTTCATTGCGGAACAGATAGACCCGCGACTTGCTGGCATCCACGACCAGCGCGTGTTTCTGCGCCGGTGTCAGTTGCAGCAGGTTGGCGGGAATCTGGTCGGTGGGCGGGGGGGCGTCGTAGCGGGCAAGCCGGACCGTGGCCTCGGCGCGCAGATCGTCGAGCTTGTCGTCACGTACGGGAGCGCTGCCTATGCCAGCCAGTGGCTGGGCGCGGGCCATCAGCAAATCGCCCTTGAGCAGATGGGCGAGGCGGTAATTGGGTTTGGCGTCGAGCAGGGCATCAACCATGCGGTCAGCATCGGTCAGACGATTCTGGCGGATGGCGTTGAGCGCCGCGACCACGAGTGCTTCGGGATTCGATTGCGCTGTAGCGAGCGCCGCCTGCGCGAGCGCAGGAAGGTCGCTGACGCCGGGACGCTGCCATTGCATGGAATTGGCAGCCGGGGCCAGATACAGGCCCGCGATCAGGCAGGTACAGACTTTCAGCCAGGAACGACGCATGGACACTTATCCTACCCGTTCTTCCGAGATCAGCCAACGGTCACCATTCTTCTCCAGAATCAAGGTCTTAACGGTGGATTTGTCGGTCTTGTCCGAGCTGTATTGCTGCACGAAGCGGGCAGTGGCTTTCTTGCCGTCTATCTTGATGCGCAGCTTGCCCACCTTCACGCTGATCTTCTTGGCGCTTTCAATCCGCTGGCGGCGTTGCTTTTCCCATTCGCTACGGCTCATGCCGGCGGGTTTGTACTGGCGGCTGTAGCTGGCCAGATAGGCAGGCACGCGTTTGTCTGCCCATGCGTCCGCCCAAGCGATGACGGCTTTGCTGACCTGCGCTTCGGCGTCTTTGTTCTTGTCGGCCGCCGGCGCAGGCGTCGGGGTAGGTGCTGGTACCTTGCCGGGCTGGGCCGCAGGGGCGGGCGCCGCTGTTACCGGCTGCATAGCCGGCTTGCTGGCAGCGGGTGCCGGTGTCGGGCTGGGCGCGGCGGCGACCACGACAGGTTTGCTGGCGGCGACCGGCTTGGGAGTCGGCGAGGGTGCTGGCGCGGGCGTGGGTGCCGGCGTGGGTGCCGGCGTGGGTGCCGGCGTGGGCGCCTGGGCCAAAACCACAGGGCGGCTATTAGCGGGTGCCGTGCGGCTTAAGAGATCGGGCACGAGCGCGAGTTTGGGCGCGGGTTGCGTTGGCGGCGCATCCTGGGGCCGGGCCTGGCGTTCCACCACATCCCGCTGCAAGGCTTTGTCGTAGGCTTGTGCTGCGAGGCGTGCATAAACATCTGCAAGGTTGGCATGGGCCGTGGCATACGCCGGGTTTGTCTGCAGGGCCATTTGCAATGCGGCCCGTGCTTTGTCGAGCTGGCCTTGCTGGGCGTAGATCGTAGCCAGGTTGTTATAGGGCTCGGGCAGGTTCGGATGGTCACTGGTGAGCGCAGTAAAGACCTGTATCGCTTCGGCCGTTCGACCAAGCTGCGCCAGCGCATTGCCGCGCAGCAGGCGCAGACGGGCATCCCGGGGTGAACTGGCCAGCGCCTTGTCGGCGGCCTTCAGGGCATCATCAGCACGGCCACGCTGAAGGCTGGCGGCAATGTCCCCGGCGTCTCCGGCGTGGGAGGCGGCCAGCAAGGCAAGGCACAGCAGGGAGGGGAGCAAGCGGGTAAGCGGCATCGGCTGGACAGCGTTCCGGGTTCGACACAAACTGCCAATTTTACCAGACTCGCCGCCATCGCCCCCGATGAATACCGCTCTGCCTGCCGGACTCGTGTCCATCCTGCTGCTGGTCTGTTCGAATGTCTTCATGACCTTTGCCTGGTATGCCCATCTCAAGGACATGTCGGCCAAGCCTTGGTATATCGCGGCATTGGCGAGCTGGGGCATCGCCTTGTTCGAGTATCTGTTGCAGGTGCCGGCAAACCGTATTGGCTATCAGGTGTTCACGCTAGGGCAGCTCAAGATCATCCAGGAGGTGATCACCCTGGCGCTGTTTGTCCCATTTGCGATTTTCTATATGCAGCAGCCATTCAAATGGGACTTTGTCTGGGCGGGTTTGTGCCTTCTGGGTGCCGTGTACTTCATGTTCCGGAGTTGAGTGGTCAGCCGGGTTTGGTATTGCTTGGGCGCGCGGGGCCGGCTATCGGGTAAAATCGCCGTATTGCACAAATCCAGCGTGAACCGATTTTATGTCCAACGAAAATGCCGCCCCGGTTGTCAGCAACTTCATCCGCAATGTGATCGACACCGATCTCGCCAGCGGCAAGCACCCGCGCACCATTACCCGCTTCCCGCCGGAACCCAACGGCTACCTGCACGTGGGCCACGCCAAGTCCATCTGCCTGAACTTCGGCATCAAGGAAGACTACAAGGGTCGCGGCTACGCCAGCGAGTGCAATCTGCGCTTTGACGACACCAACCCCGAGAAGGAAGAAGACGAATACGTGCAGGCCATCCAGGCCGATGTGCACTGGCTCGGCTTTGAGTGGGATGGTGGTGTGCGCTACGCCTCGGATTACTTTGAAACGCTATATCAATATGGCGTGGAGCTGATCAACAAGGGTCTGGCTTTTGTGTGCGAGCTGACACCCGAAGAAATGCGCGATTACCGTGGCGACTTCCAGAAGCCCGGCCGTAACAGCCCCTACCGTGATCGCTCGGTGGCGGAGAACCTCGATCTGTTCGCGCGTATGCGCGCCGGTGAGTTCCCCGATGGTTCGCGCACGCTGCGCCTCAAGATCGATATGGGCTCACCCAACCTGAACCTGCGCGACCCGGTGATCTACCGCATACGCCGTGCACATCACCACCGCACGGGTGACGCCTGGTGCATCTACCCGATGTATGACTACACGCACTGCATCTCGGACGCGCTCGAGGGCATCACCCACTCGCTGTGCACGCTGGAATTCGAAGACCACCGCCCGCTGTACGACTGGGTACTCGATAACATCACCATCCCGTGCCACCCGCAGCAGATCGAGTTTTCCCGTCTGGAGCTCCTCTATACGGTGACCTCCAAGCGCAAGCTCAACCAGCTGGTGACTGAAGCCTTGGTCAGCGGTTGGGATGACCCGCGCATGCCCACCATCAGCGGCATGCGCCGCCGTGGCTATAGCCCGGCCGGCATCCGCCTGTTTGCCGAGCGCTGCGGTATATCCAAAACACCGAACGTGGTCGATTTCTCGGTGCTCGAAGGCGCCGTGCGCGAAACGCTGGAAGCTGAGGCCCCGCGCGTGATGGCCGTGCTTGATCCTATCAAGGTCACACTGACCAATTTTGAAGCGGGTGTTACCGGCTCACGTACCGCGCCTTTCCATCCGCACCATCCCGAATTCGGTGAGCGCGAGGTGCCGATTGCGCCGGTCATCTATATCGAACGCGACGATTTCAGCGAAACCCCGCCACCGGGCTGGCAGCGCCTCACGGCCGGCGGCGAAGTGCGTTTGCGCTACAGCTATGTGATCAAGTGCGACGAAGTCATCAAGGACGCTACCGGCAAGGTGGTAGAGCTCAAGTGTTCCATCGACCCGGCCACGCTGGGCCAGAACCCGGTCGGCCGCAAGGTCAAGGGCGTGATCCACTGGATCTCGGCTGAGCATGCGGTGGAGGCCGAAGTGCGCCTGTACGAGCGCCTGTTCACGGTAGAACGCCCAGATGCCGTTCGTGGCGACGACGGCCAGTACGTCGACTTCAAACAGTTCCTTAACACCGAGTCACTGAAAACCGTGACCGGCTATGTGGAAGCCGCCGTGCGCGACGCCGCCCCGGAAACCCGCTACCAGTTTGAACGCCTCGGTTACTTTGTTACCGACCGTGTCGAACATCAGCCGGGCAGACGCGTGGTGTTCAACCGCACTGTGGGGCTGAAGGACAGCTGGACCAAATGAGCGTGCTCGCGGCGCAGCTCGAATTCCTGCTGGAACTCGACAAGCTCAAGGCGGTCTTGCGTAGGACACGGCCAGTCGGCATGACGCGCTATGAAAATAGCGCGGAGCACAGCTGGCAGGTCGCGCTGATGGCCATGCTGCTGGCCGAGCATGCCGAGCCGGCGGTTGAAGTGAACCGCGTGGTGCAGATACTGCTCGTACACGATATTGTCGAAATCGACGCCGACGACACCTTTCTCTACGACGAGTCAGCTGCGGCCGACAAAGCAGACAAGGAGGTAGCAGCAGCCGAGCGTCTGTTCGGCATGCTGCCCGCCCCACAGCGTGATGCCTTCATGGCGTTGTGGCGTGAATATGAAGATCGTGACACGCCTGAGGGCCGCTTCGCTTATGCCTGCGACCGCATGATGCCCATGCTGCAGAATCTGGCGAATGAGGGCATAGGCTGGCGCGAGAATGCGGTGCGCTTCGAGCAGGTGATCCGCAAGAACCTGCCGATCAACGACGCGGCACCCACCTTGTGGCAACACGTCCTGCCCCGGCTCGAGGCCGCCCGCGACGCGGGGTGGTTGACCTGATACCCCACAGCCCGAACCCGAGGAGAGCCTGCCCATGCCCCATGCGATTCCGTTGATCACCACCATCGCATCGGCACTGGGCCTGGCCCTTATATTCGGTTTTCTGGCAGACAAGCTGCGACTGCCGGCTCTGGTGGGTTATCTGCTGGCCGGTATCCTTATCGGCCCTTACACGCCCGGCTTTGTGGCCGATATGCAGATCGCCTCGGAGCTCGCCGAAATCGGCGTGATGCTGCTGATGTTCGGTGTGGGCCTGCACTTTTCCCTGCAGGACTTGATGGCGGTACGGCGTCTGGCCGTGCCGGGTGCGGTATTGCAGATATCGGTCGCGACCGCGATGGGTGCTGCCGTAGCCTGGTACTGGGGCTGGGGTCTGGGCGGCGCGCTGGTATTCGGCCTGGCATTGTCAGTCGCCAGCACGGTGGTGCTGCTGCGCGCGCTGGAAGCCAAGGGCGAACTCGATACGCTCAACGGCAAGCTGGCCGTGGGTTGGCTGGTAGTCGAAGACCTGGCGATGGTGCTGGTGCTGGTGCTGCTGCCGCCGCTGGCGGGTGCCTTGGGCGGCAAAGGGGCAGAAGCTGCTGATGGCAATGTCTGGCTGGCGCTGGGGCTGACCTTGCTCAAGGTCGCGGTATTCATTGGCCTGATGCTGGGCTTGGGCAAGAAAGTGCTGCCCAAACTGCTCTGGCATGTGGCCAAGACCGGCTCGCGCGAGCTATTCACGCTGGCGGTGGTGGCGGCGGCCGTCAGCATTGCATTTGGGGCTGCCCAGCTGTTCGGCGTGTCGTTTGCGCTTGGTGCCTTCTTTGCCGGCATGGTGATGCGCGAGTCCGAATTCAGCCACCGCGCGGCCGAGGAATCCCTGCCCCTGCGCGATGCCTTTGCCGTGTTGTTCTTTGTGTCGGTGGGCATGCTGTTCGACCCCCGCGTCCTGCTTGACCAGCCCCTGCAGGTGCTGGCGGTGGTGGCCATCATCGTGGTGGGCAAGTCGATTGCCGCTGGCGCCCTGGTGCTGGCTTTCCGCTACCCGCTCAACACCGCGCTCACGGTATCGGCCAGCCTGGCTCAGATCGGCGAGTTCTCGTTCATCCTTGCCGGTCTTGGCGTGGCACTTGGCCTGCTGCCCACCGAGGGCCAGAGCCTGATCCTGGCCGGCGCACTGATTTCGATCGCGATCAATCCGCTGACCTTTGCCGGCATTGCACCGCTGACCCGCTGGCTGCGGGCCAAGCCCGGCTTGATGCGTGCGCTGGAACGCGATACCGACCCGCTGGCCGAGCTGCCGATGAGTACCGAGCAGAAGTATCTGGCCGGGCAGGTGGTGCTGGTGGGTTACGGACGGGTGGGCCGGCGTATCGGTATGGCGCTGGACGAGCAGGGCATCCCCTATGTGGTGGCCGAGCAGAACCGCGAACGTGTCGAGCGTCTCCGCGCCCGTGGCATCGCAGCCGTATCGGGCGACGCCTCCGACCCGGCCGTACTGATCCAGGCACATATTGCCCATGCGAGCATGCTGGTGATTGCCACGCCCGATACCATCAACGTGCAACGCATGCTGGAAACGGCGCGCACGCTCAATTCGGGCATCGAGGTCATCGTGCGCACACACAGTGAAGACGATGCCCAGCTGCTCAGCGCCGCCGCCATTGATCGTGTGTTCCTTGGCGAAGAGACCCTGGCTACCAGCATGAGCCAACATGTGCTGGCGCGCTACGGCAAGACGGCTGCCGCTACGGTGCATTGATCTGGGTCAGCCACCGCGTTTCGGTCTGCGCTGGCTTACGTGCGATAATTGCCGGCTCCGCCGTATTGCGAGCTTTCCATGACGCCGTTGCACAACGACACCTTCCTGCGCGCGCTGCTGCGCCAGCCGACCGATTACACCCCGCTGTGGCTGATGCGTCAGGCCGGCCGTTACCTGCCCGAATACCGCGCTACACGCGCCCGTGCCGGCAACTTCATGGGCCTGTGCACCTCGCCGGCCATGGCGACCGAAGTCACGCTGCAACCGCTGGATCGCTACCCGCTCGACGCGGCCATCCTGTTCTCCGACATCCTCACCGTGCCCGATGCCATGGGGCTGGGCCTCTACTTTGCCGAAGGTGAAGGCCCAAAGTTTGAGCGCCCCCTGCGTGATGAAGCCGCGATCAAGGCGCTGGCCGTGCCCGATATGCACAAGCTGCAATACGTGTTCGATGTCGTCTCCAGCATCCGCACGGCCCTCAATGGCCGTGTGCCGCTGATCGGCTTTTCGGGCAGCCCGTTCACGCTGGCCTGTTATATGGTCGAAGGCGCGGGTTCGAGCGACTTCGCGCGCATCAAGACCTTGATGTACGACCGTCCCGAACTCCTGCACCACATCCTCGCCATCAATGCCGAAGCCGTGACGACCTATCTGAACGAACAGATCAAGGCCGGTGCCCAAGCCGTGCAGATCTTCGACAGCTGGGGTGGTGCGCTCGCCTACGGCAAGTATCAGGAATTTTCGCTCGCCTACATGCAACGCATCATCGACGGCCTGATCCGAGAGCACGATGGCCGCCGCGTGCCGGTGATCGTGTTCACCAAGGGCGGTGGATTGTGGCTGGAAGACATCGCCAATACGGGTTGCGATGCAGTGGGCCTGGACTGGACCGTGGACCTGGCCGATGCGCGTCGCCGCGTGGGTGCAAAGGTCGCCCTGCAAGGCAACTTCGACCCGGTGGCCCTGATGGCCAATCCGCAGGCCATTGAATCCGAGGTCGAGCGTTTGTTGGCCAGCTACGGCGTAGGCAGTGGCCATGTCTTCAATCTGGGCCATGGTATTTCGCAGCACACGCCACCGGATCATGTGACGGCTTTGGTGAATGCCGTGCACAAACATTCGCGGTCGTATCACACGGCTGTTTGACATGCACCGCTGCGGTGCACCCATGTTGTGCCGCAGCAAGAATTCAGGTTTTGCTGATCTACACGTAAAAACAGTGGTTTAAGCACAGATGTTGAAGTGATACGGCGAGAATGCCAGTTAACTTATGCACAGAGTTGGACTGGTGACTCGCGAGGCTTGTCAAGCACCCATTGATCGAGTGTTGCAGACGAGGCGTTTTTTCAAGTCACTGATTTTTAAAGATATTTTAGTTTGCCTGTTTTTTGAGCAAGTCAGCGGCGAGCTTGATCCTGCTAGGAAAAGTCCGGTCTTCACAAACTTGCCCACAAACTTATCCACAGCTTCTGTGGACATAGTCAAAACCCCCTGTGGTGATGGGCACTTAGCGTCTTTTTCGGCATGTTCATCATGACAAGCCATGGTGGAAAATCAGCACGATTCAGGGTGAGCAGGGTGGCAAGCTGCCCGCGTCCCCGATACTTCCGACGGATTGCATGCCTTATCTAAGCGTTGCACTCGATGTGCCACTGGATCGTCTGTTCGATTACGCGCTGCCCGATGGCATGGTTGCGCAGCCGGGTCAGCGCGTGATCGTGCCGTTTGGTCGCCAGCGCTTGGTCGGTCTGGTGATCGCCCTTGCCGATGCGCCGGGCGACCCGGCCATGCGCATCAAGCCGGTTGAGGCCGTGCTGGACGATTTGCCCGCACTCGATACCGGCACGCTGGGACTGCTGCAATTCTGTGCCGATTATTACCAGCACCCGCTGGGTCAGGTGGCGCACACGGCCATACCGGGACGTTTTCGCGAGCCACAGACTTTCATCGTCAAACCCGCTTGCACCTATGCGGCGGTCGATACGGCAGTGCTGCTTGCCGCTGTGCCCAAGCGCGCCACGCTGCAACAGCGGTTGGCCGCCATGCTCGCGCAGCCGGTGAGCGAGACCGCAGTGCGTGCGGTGTCGCCCTCGGCCTGGAAGCTGCTGCAAGGCTGGCTGGAGCAAGGCTGGGTGCAGACCCTGCCCGTGCCTCGTGTCCCGCCGCAGGCCGCGGAGGGGCCGGCGTTGAATGCCGAGCAGCAGCAGGCGGTGGCGGCCATCGCCGCGACAACCGGGTTTCAGACCCACCTGCTGCACGGCATTACCGGTAGTGGCAAGACCGAGGTCTATCTGCACGCCATCGCGGCGCAACTGGCCGCCGGCCGGCAAGCCTTGGTGCTGGTGCCTGAAATCAATCTGACGCCCCAACTGGAAAGCCGTTTCCGCGATCGCTTCCCCGGGGTCGGCATCGTCAGTCTGCATAGCGGCGTGGCGGATGGTGAACGTGCCACTGGCTGGGTACGTGCCGCACGTGGCGAAGCGGCCATCGTGCTGGGGACGCGGCTGGCCGTGTTTACCCCCATGCCGGATCTGGGTCTGATCGTTGTCGATGAGGAACACGACAGCAGCTTCAAGCAGCAGGAAGGCTTGCGCTATTCGGCGCGTGACCTGGCCATCTACCGTGCGCGTCGTGCCGGTTTGCCGGTGGTGCTGGGTTCGGCCACGCCCGGCATCGAGACCTGGCACAACGCTGAACAGGGGCGTTACCAGCGCCTTACTTTACGTCAGCGTGCCGTGCAAGGCGCCCGCCCTCCCACACTGCGACTGCTGCCGACACGCCATCAGATATTGCAGGATGGCCTGCACCCGCTGGCGCTGGCTGCCATCGGCGAGCGCCTGGCACGTGGTGAGCAGAGCCTGATTTTCCTGAACCGGCGCGGTTATGCACCCGTGATGCATTGCGGCGAGTGCGGCTGGATGGCGGCCTGCACCCGCTGCTCCGCGAGGCTGACCGTGCATCTGCGTGAGCGCAGCCTGCGTTGCCACCATTGCGGCTGGGAAGAACGCATGACGGCGGCCTGCCCCGGCTGCGGCAACCGTGATCTGAACCCGGTGGGGCAGGGCACGCAGCGGCTGGAGGCGATGCTGGCTACCCGCCTGCCTGACGCGCGCCTGCTGCGGATCGACCGCGACAGCATCCGTCGCAAGGGCAGTTTCGAGGCTGCGCTGGCGCAGGTGCACGGCGGCGAAGCCGATGTGCTGATCGGCACCCAGATGCTGGCCAAGGGCCACGATTTTCCCAAGCTCACCTTGGTGGTGGTGCTGGGTAGCGACAGCGGTCTGTACTCGGCCGATTTCCGGGCTGGCGAGCGTGTCTACGCCTTGCTGACGCAAGTTGCTGGCCGGGCTGGCCGGGCTGATCTGGCCGGAGAAGTGCTGGTACAGACCGACTTCCCCGAGCACCCGCTTTATCAGGCCCTGCTGGCTGATGACTACGCCGCCTTTGCCCGCAACGAGCTGGCCGACCGCGCGCTGGCCGGCTTTCCGCCCTTTGTATTCCAGGCCCTGCTGCGGGCCGAGGCCGCCCAGCTGGACACGGCACTGGCCTTCCTGCAACAGGCCCTGACGCTGGCCCCCATGGATGACGCGGTGACCGTATGGGACCCGGTAGCGGCGGCCATGGTGCGGCTGGCTAACCGCGAACGCGCCCAGTTACTGGTGCAATCGGGCCACCGCGGTCGATTGCAGGCCTTCTTGCGCACCTGGATGGCAGCGCTGCGCGCGCAGCCAGCGAACACGCGTGTCCGTTGGTCGCTGGATGTGGATCCACTGGATGTCTGACAGCAGGCCGGCATGGACTTGCCTGCCCACACTCGCTACGCTCGCTCCCCATGAAATACACCGATCTTCGCGACTTCATCACCCAGCTTGAGGCCCAGAACGAACTCAAGCGTATCCGCCAGCCTGTCTCGGCCCGGCTTGAAATGACCGAGCTGTGCGACCGCGTGCTGCGCGCCGAAGGCCCGGCCTTGCTGTTCGAGAACGTGCCTGGCCACACCATGCCGGTGCTCGGCAACCTGTTCGGTACCCCGCGCCGTGTGGCGCTGGGCATGGGCGCTCAGGATGTGAGTGCTTTGCGGGAGATCGGCAAGCTGCTTGCCTACCTGAAGGAACCCGAACCGCCCAAAGGCCTGCGCGATGCCTGGGACAAGCTGCCGCTACTCAAGCAGGTACTGAACATGGCACCCAAGCTGGTGCGCAGCGCGCCGTGCCAGGAAGTGGTGCATGAAGGCGCAAAGGTCGATCTCAGCAGCATACCCATCCAGCACTGTTGGCCCGGCGATGTCGCGCCGCTGATTACCTGGGGCCTGGTGGTGACGCGCGGCCCGCACAAGCCGCGGCAGAATCTGGGTATCTATCGACAACAGTTGATCAGCTGCAATCAGCTGATCATGCGCTGGCTGGCGCACCGTGGTGGCGCGTTGGATTTCCGCGAACACGCGATCAAGTCGCCCGGCACGCCATTTCCGATTGCCGTGGTGCTGGGCTGCGATCCAGCCACCATATTGGGTGCCGTTACCCCGGTGCCGGACGCGCTCAGCGAGTATCAATTCGCCGGCCTGCTGCGCGGCAGCAAGACCGAACTGGTCAAGTGCATCGGTAGCGAGCTGCAAGTGCCGGCCACGGCCGAGATCGTGCTCGAAGGCAGCATCCAGCCGGCCGAATCAGGCTGGACGGGCGTGTCCGAGGCCGGCGTGCCGCTCAAGGAGATTGGCGGGTATCTGCACGCACTCGAAGGCCCCTATGGCGATCACACGGGTTACTACAACGAGCAGGACTGGTTCCCTGTGTTCACGGTCGAGCGCATCACCCATCGACCCAAACCGATCTACCACAGCACCTATACAGGCAAGCCGCCCGATGAACCTGCGGTGCTGGGCGTGGCGCTCAATGAGGTGTTCGTACCCATCCTGCAAAAGCAGTTTCCCGAGATCGTGGACTTTTACCTGCCGCCCGAGGGCTGTTCGTACCGGATGGCGATTGTGAGCATGAAGAAGTCCTACCCCGGCCATGCCAAGCGGGTGATGTTTGGCGTGTGGTCGTTCCTGCGCCAGTTCATGTACACCAAGTTCATCATCGTGGTGGATGAGGATGTGAATACGCGCGACTGGAAGGAAGTGATCTGGGCGATCACCACGCGCGTGGACCCCAGCCGCGACACGGTGCTGGTAGATAGCACGCCGATTGACTACTTGGACTTCGCCTCGCCGGTTTCAGGCCTGGGTTCCAAGATGGGGCTCGATGCCACCAACAAATGGCCCGGCGAAACGAATCGTGAGTGGGGCAGGGTGATCGAACGCGATGCGGCCTCGGTGGCGCGCATTGATGCGCTGTGGCGTGAAATCGGACTTGGCTGAGTGCCCCGCATCAACGAGAATCGGCCGCCTTAACCTTTACCCGCTGAAAGCCAAGTCACTGTGTCCAATCTGCGTTTCTTCCGGGGCTCCATCCTCGTCACCGTGCTGGGTATCGGCGCGGCCTTCTGGGTAGGTGGCCCGCAGGCGGCCTTTATTGCCTTCATCCTGTCGATTCTTGAGGTGTCGCTCTCGTTCGATAACGCGGTCGTCAATGCCACCGTACTCAAGAACATGGATGAAGTCTGGCGCCGTCGCTTCCTGACCTGGGGCATGCTGATTGCTGTTTTCGGCATGCGCGTGGTCTTCCCCGTCCTGATTGTGGCGGTAATCGCCCAGATTGATCCCTGGACCGCACTCAAGCTCGCCGTAGGCGAACCCGAGCGCTACGCCGAAACGCTGACGTCGGCCCATGCCGTGGTGGCTGGCTTTGGCGGCGCTTTCCTGATGATGGTGTTCCTCAAGTTCTTCATCGACAAGGAAAAGGATGTGCACTGGGTCCGCGTGATCGAGGCGCCGTTGTCCAAGCTGGGCAAGATGGAAGCAGTGGAAATCGCGGTCTGCCTGGCCGCCGTGTACCTGATCTCGACCTGGCTACCTCCTGCCAAGCAGCTGGAGTTCCTGCTGGCTTCGGTGGCGGGTGTCATTACCTACATCGTCGTGGACGGTTTCGCCTCGCTGCTCGAGTCGGATGATGACGAGGTGGATGTCGGCGGCCACGCGACCGCGGCGGTTGCCAAAACGGGCTTGTCGGGCTTCCTTTACCTGGAAGTGCTCGATGCCAGCTTCAGCTTTGATGGGGTGATCGGTGCATTTGCGCTGTCTAACAATATCTTCATCATCGCTATTGGCCTGGGTATCGGCGCCATGTTCGTGCGTTCGCTGACCATCCTCTTCGTCGAGAAGGGCACGCTTGATCAGTTCCGCTATCTGGAACACGGTGCCTTCTACGCGATCGGTGCGCTGGCGACCCTGATGTTCGTGGGCACCATCCAGCATGTCTCCGAGATCATTACCGGTCTGATTGGTGCGGGTTTCATCGTGCTGGCCTTGTACTCATCGATCCGCCATCGCCGTCGCATACAGGCGCAGGCTGCAACGTAAGCCGGCGGCACACACAAAAAAGGCCAGCGTGAAGCTGGCCTTTTTTTGAATGCGCAGAGAGTTTTTACTCTATCGAGGGTAAGTTGAAGCGATCCTGTTTGCAGGGCCGCGAGGCACTTAACCGAGAAACTGGCTCGGGTAGTGTTCGTCCAGCAATTGCCGGCAATCGACCACACGCAGGTCGTTGTCTTTGGCAAAGCTCATCAGGAAGGAATACACGCGCGGGTCGATCTTTTCGAGTTGCTTGTCGATCGCCACACAGCGCACATTCTCCATCATCATCGGACGGACGTAGGGTGCATACGAGAGCTTCTGGTCAGTACCAAAGCTCGACAGTATGCCGGCCAGCCGCTCGGCCCAGTCGGACGGACGGAACTCACGGCCGCTACGGGTCACGCCTTGTATGATGACTTCGTAGGGGTTACAGATCATTTTTTATGGCTTGGGCTTGGATTCTTGTATCAGGTTTCGGCGACAATACCGGTCTCATAAAATAACGAGGGGACATCGTGCCTAAGCCTATCAGCCGTATTTTACTGGTAAACGACGAGCAGCAGGTGCTCAAGGCGTTGACCAAGGGTCTCAATGCCGCCGCACGCCAGCTCGACAATCCGCTCGGCACCACGTTTGCCGGTGTTGAAACCGCCCGCGAGGCGTTGGCGGCCATCTGTAACGATGGCGATATCCAAGCCGTTATTGTAGACGACCAATTGCATCGCGTTTCCGGTGCAGGCAAGGGCAAGAAGCTGCAGATGTCGGCACTGGATCTGGTACATGAGATCCATGCGCTGCGGCCCGAGCTGGATGTGTTCGTGCTCATCGCCAAACAGAATGAAGACGAGGTGGTCAACACGCTGCTGTGTGAAGCCGTGGATGGCTACTTCTATCGCGACGATCCGGACTACCTGGGTTGGTATCGCATCCTCAGCGCCCAGATGCTGGAACGCGCCCACACGCCGTTTTACGATCGACTCAAGGAATACGTGTTCATGGCCAAGGACGCCTGGCATACGCCGGGCCACAGCTCGGGCGACAGCCTGCGCGGCAGCCCCTGGGCCGAGGACTTCTATCACTTCATGGGTGAGCACAGCTTCAAGGGCGACCTGTCTGTTTCTGTCCCCATGCTGGATTCGCTGCTGCACCCCACCGGCATTATCGAGGAGGCGCAGGAGATTGCCGCTCAGGCGTTCGGTGCCAAACGTACCTTCTTTGCCACCAATGGCACCTCCACGGCCAACAAGGTCATCCTCCAGACTCTGCTGGCGCCGGGCGACAAGCTGCTGCTCGACCGCAACTGCCACAAATCGGTGCATCACGGCGTGGTGATCTCGGGCGCGCTGCCGGTGTATCTGGATTCGAGTACCAATCTGGAATACGGGCTGTTCGGCCCGGTACCCAAGGCGACGATCTTCAAGACCATTGAAGACAACCCCGACGCCAAGGTGATGATCCTGACCTCCTGTACCTACGATGGCCTGCGTTATGACCTCAAGCCCATCATTGCGGCAGCGCACGCCAAGGGCATCAAGGTGATCATCGATGAGGCCTGGTACGGTCATGCGCGCTTCCATCCGGAGCTGCGGCCTACGGCGCTGGAGTCCGGTGCGGACTTCGCGACGCAATCAACCCACAAGGTCATGAGCGCCTTCTCGCAGGCCTCGATGATCCACGTCAACGATCCCGAGTTCGATGAGCATGTGTTCCGCGAGAACTACAACATGCATACATCGACCAGCCCGCAATACAGCATGATTGCCAGTCTGGATGTGGCGCGCAAGCAGATGAGCATGGAAGGCTACAAACTGCTCTCCCGCACCTTGCAGCTGGCCCGCGAACTGCGCGAGCTGATCAATTCGACGGGTGTATTCCGGGTGCTTGAGCTGGAGGATCTGCTGCCGGAATCGGTCAAGGGTGATGACGTGAAGCTGGACCCGACCAAGATCACCGTCGATATCTCCGCGTGTGGCTACACGGTGGATGATCTCCAGACCGTGCTGTTCGAGCGGTACAACATCCAGATCGAGAAATCGACGTTCAATACGATCACCTTGCTGCTGACCATCGGCACCACCAAGAGCAAGGTGTCTCGTCTATACGACGCCCTGATGCGCATCAGTCGGGAGACGCGCGCGCCGCGCAGGTTGTATCGTGCCCCTGCCATTCCGCACTTCACCCGTCTCAAATTCCTGCCGCGCGACGCGTTCTACTGCGCCGGTGAGCTGACACCGCTGCTGGACGAGGCAGATCAGGTGAATGCCGATTTGGCTGGCCGGGTCAGCGCGGATCAGATCGTGCCGTATCCGCCGGGTATTCCGGTACTGGTGCCAGGCCAGATCATCACGCCCGAGATCATTGCGTATCTGGTCAATCTGCTGCGTAGCCAGAAACAGGTTGAACTCCACGGGGTGGTGTTTGATGGCTGGCTGCCTTGCATGCGGGTCCTGACCGCGGCAGATGAACAAGGTCTGCGGCCGCTGGACGGGGCATAAGGATTCACGCATGCTTGACGGCTATGAACCGTCAGGCACTTGCGTCCGCCGCTGAGAAGCAGCCTATGTCCGCCGAGGTGCTGAGCCTCGTCGCGGAAGGCTGGCTGCTCCAGTACGGCGACCCGCTGCGCTCGCGCCAGCTGGGTGAGTCTGCCTTGGCCTTGGCCAAGCAGCAGGATGATCCCTGCGGCGCTGCCTATGCCAGGCTGGTGCTGGCCTGCTTTGACATGCGCCATGGCGATCCGGTGCGGGCTGAAGCCGAATTCATCGATCTGAAAGCCCGCTTCGAATCGGATGCGGACCTGCGCGGCATGATGCGTGCGGGCTTCGGCTGTTCGGTCATGCAGTCACGTAGCGGCAACACCGACAGCGCTTATGCCGAGCTGATCCGCTTTGTGCCTGAGCTGGACGGCGCCGAACTGGTCGACGCCTTCCTGATCCGTAATGCGCTGGGCGCCACCTGTTCCGATGCCGGTCTGCCTGAAGAGGCCATGCGCCACTTCTACAAGGCGCTGGCCGCTGCGCGGCAATTGGGATCACCCGACCACCTTGCACTGGTGTTATCGAATCTCGGTGATGTACAGCATGGGGCGGGGAATTACGAAGATGCCATCCGTTTTCTGGTTGAGGCCAGCGAGATGGTTGCACGCTCAGAGCGCGCGGCGCTGGCGACACTGGTTGCCAGTAATCTTGCCATGTGCCAGCTGGCGATCGGGGCCCATGAAGCTGCCTTCGATACCATTCACCCGCATTTGCATATCGAGGATGATCACCTGCGCATGGGGCGCGCCAATGCCGCCTTTTTCCAGGCCATTGCCGCGCATACCTACGCCGCGCACGGTGAATGGGATCAGGCGCGAGCACTGATCGTGCCGGCACTGGCGGCGGCAGCCGCATCCGAGGAACCGGGCGTGACGGTGCATTGTCACTGGGTACAGGGTCTGATCGCCCACGGCGAGTCCCGACCCGCAGATGCCTTGCTAGCCCTGCAAGAGGCGGAGCGCTTGCTGGGCAAGTTGCAGGACCCCTATTACCCGGTACAGATCAGTCGTGAACTGGCCAGAACCCATGCTGCGCTGGGTAATTGGCAGACGGCGTATGCCTATCAGGAACAGCACCAGCAGCTTTATCAGCGTTCAACGGGCAGTGCCGCTCGAGCCAAGGCGTTGATCAGCAATTTGCAGAACGAGCTGGCGGAGGCGGAGCGCGAGCGCGACTTTGCCCTGCACAAGCATGCAGAGGCCGAGCGTGCGCGTGCCGAGCTGGAAAAGCTCAACCACGCACTCGCCGGGAAGATGCAGGAAATCGAGCGATTACAGGCCAAGCTGCGTGAGCAGGCCGTGCGCGATCCCCTGACCAATCTCTACAACCGCCGCTACCTGCAGGAGGAACTGAGTAATCAGATTCGTCTGGCGGGACGCCGCCGCTATCCGCTCTGTGTAGTCCTTATCGATCTGGACCACTTCAAATCCGTGAATGACCGCTTTGGCCATCCCGCCGGCGACCAGGTGCTGGTCGATTTTGCGGCCATGCTGGCTATGCATATCCGGGGGTCGGATTTCGCGTGCCGCTTTGGGGGCGAAGAGTTCTGTCTGGTTCTGTCGGATATCCGCATGGAACAGGCTCTGGTGCGTATGCACGCTTTACTGGATGCGATGCGTGCCCTGATCGTACAAGGGCCGGACTTCCGGATTGATCAGCTCACCTTCTCGGCGGGGCTGGCCGAGTTCCCGCGCTGCGGGACCGAGCCGGATCTGTTGCTGCACGCTGCGGATGGTGCCCTGTATCTGGCCAAGCAGAGCGGCCGGAATCAGGTGCTGGTCGCCACCACGGACTGCTGACAAGCCATAACCCGATGTGGGTCGATATTCCATAAACGGACGTCGCATAGGCGAAATTCCTGCTTGACCAAGATCATGTGCTCGGCGAAGCTCGACGCTTTTCCGCAACGCACAAGAGGCCAGCATGACGGTCAGGCACTTCCTCCAGTTCACCGACTTCACCCGCGACGAATACGAGCACCTGTTCGCGCGTAGCCGAGTGCTGAAGGACCGTCTGCGCCGAGGTGAGCTTTATCAGCCGCTCGTGGGCAAGACGCTGGCGATGATCTTCGAGAAAAGCTCGACACGGACGCGTGTGTCGTTCGAGGCTGGCATGAATCAGCTTGGCGGCCATGCCATGTTCTTGGCGAGCAAGGATACCCAGCTCGGCCGTGGCGAACCCATCGAGGATGTGGCGCGCGTGATCGGCCGCATGTGCGATATCGTCATGCTGCGCACCTATGAGCAGACCATCGTCGATACCTTCGCCAAGTACTCGAACGCACCTGTCATCAATGGTCTGACTAACGAATACCATCCGTGCCAGACGCTGGCCGATATCTTCACCTTCATCGAACATCGCGGCAGCATTGAAGGCAAGACGGTGGCCTGGGTTGGCGACAGCAACAATATCTCGCGCACCTGGCTGCAGGCCGCGCGCATTTTCAACTTCAAACTGCATCTCGCTTGCCCCAAGGGTTACGAGATGAAGGTGATCGATGGCATCGATTACAGCGCCCATCTGGTGCAGACCAACGATCCTCGCGAAGCGGTGGAAGGCGCCGATCTGGTGTCTACCGACGTCTGTGTGTCGATGGGTTTCGAGCGTGAGAGCCTGCAACGCCGCGTCGACTTCCTGAATTACAAGGTCAGCAGTGAGCTGATGAAATTGGCCGACAAGGATGCGGTATTCCTGCACTGCTTGCCGGCACACCGTGGCGAGGAAGTGGACCCTGAAGTGCTCGACGGTCCGCAGTCGCTGGTCTGGGATGAAGCCGAGAACCGCATGCACACGCAGAAAGCATTGATCGAGTTCCTGCTGCTGGGCCGCGTGGCCAACTGAGCCAGACAACCAAGATTTTGATCTAGATAACCGACCCAAGAGTTCCAATATGTCCGATATCAAGAAAGTCGTCCTCGCGTATTCCGGTGGCCTCGATACCTCCGTGATCCTCAAGTGGCTGCAAGACACTTACCAGTGCGAAGTGGTCACCTTCACCGCCGATATCGGCCAGGGCGAAGAGCTGGAGCCCGCCCGTGCCAAGGCACTCAAGTTCGGCATCAAACCCGAGAACATCTATATCGACGATCTGCGCGAAGAGTTCGTGCGCGACTTCGTGTTCCCCATGTTCCGTGCCAATACGATCTACGAAGGCGAATACCTGCTGGGTACCTCGATCGCCCGTCCGCTGATCGCCAAGCGCCAGATCGAAATCGCCAACGCTACCGGCGCTGATGCCGTGAGCCACGGCGCGACCGGCAAGGGCAATGATCAGGTCCGGTTCGAGCTGGGTTACTACGCCCTCAAGCCGGGCGTGAAGGTGATCGCTCCTTGGCGCGAGTGGGATCTGGTATCGCGCGAAAAGCTGCTGGCCTATGCCGAGCAGGCTGGCATTGCCATCGACATGAAGCACAAGCAGGGCGGTGCGCCGTATTCGATGGATGCCAACCTGCTGCATATCAGCTTTGAAGGCCGTCATCTCGAAGACCCCAAAGCCGAGGCAGAAGAAAGCATGTGGCGCTGGACCGTCTCGCCCGAAGCCGCGCCCGATGCGCCCGAGTATGTGGATCTGGAATTCGCGAACGGTGATGTAGTCGCTGTGAACGGTGTGCAGCTCAAGCCTCACGACGTGCTCGCCAAGCTCAATGAGCTGGGTGGCAAGCATGGCATCGGCCGGCTTGATCTGGTCGAGAACCGTTACGTGGGTATGAAGTCGCGCGGGTGCTACGAAACCCCCGGCGGCACCATCCTGCTCAAGGCCCACCGTGGTATCGAATCGATCACGCTGGACCGTGAAGTTGCCCACCTCAAGGACCACCTGATGCCGCGCTACGCCGAGCTGATTTACAACGGCTACTGGTGGAGCCCGGAACGCCGTGCGATCCAGACGTTGATCGATCACACGCAGGGCTATGTGAATGGCTGGGTGCGTGTGAAGCTTTACAAGGGCAGTGTCTCGGTGGTGTCGCGTGATTCCAAGGACACCCTGTTTGACCAGACCATTGCCACCTTCGATGATGATGGCGGTGCCTACAATCAGAAGGACGCCGAAGGCTTCATCAAGCTCAATGCGCTGCGGATGCGGATTGCATCGCGCAAGCGCGGCTGATTGCTTGCAGCCATCCAGACAAAACCCGGCCTTGTGCCGGGTTTTTTGTTCAGTGACGGTTCAAAGCAAGTCGCCTAGTCTGCAAGCAGATCATCAAAAGGTAATCAGCATGCAACGTGTAATCAGACAGCTCTGCCTTGGGCTGGGAATCCTGGTACTCGGTGGTTGTGCCGCCATGTCGGACGCCGCCTGTCGTGCCGGTGATTGGTACGGCGCGGGAGAGAAAGATGGCCGCAATGGCCGCGAGGATCGTCTGGCAGACTATGCCGAAGCCTGCCAGAAGGTGGGTGTACTCCCCGATCCTGCCGAATATGCTAAGGGCCGCGAGCGTGGCCTGCTGGCCTACTGCACCCCCGAGAACGGCTATCGGGAGGGGCGTGAGGGACGCAGCTACCAGAATGTCTGCGCTCCGGAACTGCAAGCCGGCTTCCTGCAACACTACGAGCGGGGGCGGTTGGTCTATGAGTTGCGCCGAGACATCGAGCGGCTTGAGAACGATTTGAGGCGCTGGTCTGGCGAACTGGCTGTGCTGCAGGACAAGATCAGGAAGGCGGCCAGCGATGAAGAGCGCAAGCGTTTACGTCGTGAATGGCACGATCTGGATCGCGCCCGCAGGGATGCGGAAGTGCGTCTGCAGTTGCTGCACGCGCGGCAACTGATGTCCGCAGACCACTAACGGGCAGGGCTGCTGCACAACCCGGATCAGGGTTGTGCAGCGGCTTCGCGCTGGGCCGGGGTGAGTAGTCTCTCAACTTCGGCGAGCCTTGCCTTGGCAGATGGGTCGTGCACTGCGGCCTGTTTCAGCAAGCGATAGGCACTGAGCTTGTCGAGCGGCACACCGCGACCCGACAGATACAGCAGGGCCAGATTATATTGACCGGTGGGATTACCTTGATCGGCGGCCAGTTGCGAGTAACGTACTGCCTCGCCATCATCCTTGCGGATACCTCGGCCGGTCATGAACATGAAGCCCAGATAGGCCTGCGCCTCTGCGTGATGCTGATCTGCGGCCTTGCGATACCAGCTGACCGCCAGTTCGTTGTCTGCCGGCACGCCTTGTCCTTTGCGGTAACGCAAGCCTAGCTGGGTCTGCGCGGCAGGATCTCCTGCCTCCGCGGCGCGGCGCAGATCGGCGAGCGAGAGTCCCGCCAGTACTGTGGCATCCGGAGCGGCGGGTTCGGCCTGGGCGATGGGCTTGGCGTCCTGTTCCGGTGCGCCATGCGAGCTGACAGACGCCCCCTCCCCCTGTTCAACGTCCTTTTCCGGTGTCGGGCTGGCGTGCTGATCCTTGGAACTCAGCAGGGCGGCACCGACCGCCGCCACGACGATCAGGCCGATACCAATGCCGATCAGCTTGCCCTTGCCGTGCGAGGGTTCAGCACGGTGATCACGGCGATGCACGCCGGCCGGGCTGGGCGAGAACTCGTCATCCAGGCGGATGCTCGGGAGTACGTTACCGGGTGCAACGGGATGTAACACCGGTGCGGGGTGCATGCTGTACACGCCGGTAGTCTGGGGCGCCTCGGCGATGACCAGCGGGCGTTTGTCGATCTCCAGGGCCTCGAACGCCTTGATACAGGCGTCGAGACTGGTGAAGCCACCTTGCAGCACCGGCTTCTGCATCTTGCGGATCAAGGCCGGGAGAGTCTCCTGGTGCGCGTCTTTGTAATAATCGATCCGGTGTAGCGAAATCTGTTTGAACCAGTGGCCCAATGCGTAAAGGTCTACACGCCAATCCAGCGTATTGATGGCCAGATCGGGAATTAGCACCGTGGTGTACTGGCGGCGTGCCGTCTCCGAGAGTTCATACCAGCCGGTCTTTCCCGGTTCACCTACCAGTCGCGCATAGGTCTGCCAGTCGCGGTGGATGGCATCACGCATTGCCGGCGCCATATAGGCGGCATCCTGGCTGGCCAGATCGACAAACAGTGGCTTCTCGATACGCTGTTGCGCGTTACGAGCGACGCCGAAATCAATCACCGTGATCTGGTCGTAATCGATCGCGCCATCGTCGTTCTGTCGCAGTACCAGCACATCCGGGCGCAGGCCGCCGTGCACCAGGCCCGAATGGCTCAGGTGCTGGAGCGCCTTGAGGCAGGCGAGTATCAGCTTGACCAGCTCACTGGAGCGCTGGAACGGGTGTTCCAACTCGCCCACCGGTGTGGCCAGCCAGTGCGTCAGCGGGTGACCTGCAGCTTCGCTGATCAGGGCTTGCTCATCCAGGTCTACGCCCACAAAGCGCGCGGCATGGCGCTGGTCGCGCTGAAAACCCTGAAGAATGCGGGCCTCATGGCATAGCCAGTAATCGGCTGCAGGATAAGCAGCGGAAAGCCGCTTGCACCAACGCTCGGTCCCGCGTGGGCTGAGAAACTTTTCGAGCTGTATCGGACGCTCGTTGCTGGTGGAAACTTCGACGTTGTCGGTCATGGCCTTGATGGATAGTCGCCCTGCTCTGTGGCCGGCTCTGAACGATTATGGCAGCAAAAGGCCGGGTTGAAACCCGGCCTTTTCGCTTAGCGCTTGGCGCCTTCCGGCAAGACGATGTTGACTTCCAGCACGTCATAATCATCCTGACGCTCCAGAGACACCTTGATGTCGTCCTGACCGACTGCAACATACTTGGAGATGACGGCAATCAGCTCCTGCTGCAATGCAGGCAGATAGTCCGGGCCACCCCGGCCTGCGCGCTCATGCGCCAGGATGATCTGCAGCCGTTCGCGTGCAACCGAGGCGGATTTTTTCTTGTTGCCCAGCAAGTAATCGAGAAAAGACATGGATCAACCCCCGAACAGGCGGGCAAGCCAGCCTTGCTTGGGTGAATCGATAAAGCGCAGTGGGCGATCCTCCCCGAGGAAGCGCGCAATGACATCTTTGTAGGCTTCGGCAACGTCGCTGCCTTCGATATGGATTGCCGGCGTGCCGCTATTGGACGCCTGCAGCACGGATTCCGACTCGGGAATGACGCCAATCAGGGGAATGCGCAGCAAGTGCTGGATATCTTCCAGCGACAACATCTCGCCGGCATCGACACGCTTGGGTGAATAGCGGGTGATCAGCAGGTGCGCTTTCAGGGTCTGCCCCTCTTCGGCCTTGCGCGACTTGGCATCCAGAATGCCCAGAATGCGATCCGAGTCCCGTACGGATGACACCTCCGGGTTGGTGACCACGACGGCTTCATCGGCAAAGTACAGTGCCATCAAGGCACCGGTTTCAATGCCGGCAGGCGAATCGCAGATGATGAAATCAAAGCCATCGGCCTTGAGGTCATCGAGCACCTTGCCGACGCCCTCGCGCGTGAGTGCCTCTTTGTCGCGGGTTTGCGAGGCCGGGAGCACATACAGATTGTCACAGTGCTTGTCCTTGATAAGCGCTTGACGCAGCGTCGCCTCACCCTGGATCACATTGACGAAGTCGTACACCACGCGACGCTCGCAACCCATGATCAGGTCCAGGTTACGCAGGCCGACGTCAAAGTCGATCACGGCGACCTTGTTGCCGCGCAGGGCCAGGCCCGAGGCAAAGCTGGCGCTGGTTGTGGTCTTGCCCACCCCACCCTTGCCTGAGGTGATAACGATGATCTTGGTCACAATCTGTTCCTAAATCTGTATGAATTGACGAATGTTTTGATATCAGCCGAGTGATAACGCTTCGATCACCAGCTTGTTGCCGTCCAGTCGGACTTGGGCGGCCTTGCCTTTGATACTGCTCGGCAGCTGCTCATCGATGGCCCGGTATACACCGGCAACCGAGAGCAGCTCTGCTTCCATACAATAGGTAAACACGCGTGCCTGAGTATCGCCCCGCGCCCCTGCCAGCGCCCGCCCACGCAAAGGCGCATACACATGGATATTGCCGTCAGCGATCAGTTCGGCACCGTGGCTGACCAAGGCCAGCACGATGAGGTCACCACCACGGGCATACACCTGTTGGCCACTGCGCACAGGTTTGTCGATCACGAGTGCGGGTGGGTTGCCAGGGGCTGCTGACTTGGCCTCGACTTTGCCGGTGGCAACCTGGGAATCCTGCGCGGGCAGCTCAGGCAAAACCAGCAAACCGGCGGCATCGGCGGCACGACGACTGGCTTCGGCACCGCCACGAGCAGCCAGTGCGTGCAAGCCGGACTTGCGCAATAACGTGACCAGGCCCGATAGCTCCAGACTGGTGGCCTCTCCCGGCCAGTCGCTCAGGTCGATGACGGCAGCTTCACCGCTGAAGAAACCCGGCTGTACAGCCAGTTTGAGCGCAAGCGCCTCCCCCAGCTCATCCAGGCTGGCGGTTTTGGGTGTAAAGGCAATCAGGTTGAGTGCTGCGCTTTTGAGTTCGAATGGCGCGCTTTGACGGGTAGGGGCAGGTTTGACAGTTGCGGTCATCAAGTGCGCTCTGGTGCGGCTCGGGCAGGTGGTGCCGAGTTTACTCGTTTCGCAACGAGCGGTTCAACCAAGCTGGCCTGGCTTTCGCGCCATGCCAACACATATGTCTCAAGCAGGTCGGGTCAGAGGTTGCGGCGCTCCAGAAACGCCTGAGCCAAGGTGCTGCTATCCACATGCTCCAGCTCTCCTCCCGACGGCAATCCTCGGGCGATCCGGGTAACGGACACCCCTTTAGCACGCAGGGACTCGGCCAGGTAATGCGCTGTGGCTTCGCCTTCGACGGTGAAGTTGGTGGCGAGAATCACTTCCTCTACCAGGCCATCACCGGCACGGTCCAGTAGCTTGTCGAAATGAATATCCGCCGGCCCGATGCCGTCAAGCGGAGACAGCCGTCCCATCAGGATGAAATAGCGACCCTTGAATGCCACCGTCTGCTCCATGCGCAGCAGATCGGTTGGCATTTCCACGACGCATAGCTGTCGATCATCGCGTGCCGGATCAGCGCACAGCTCGCAGACTGCCTCCTCGGTAAAGGTATTGCAGCGCGCGCACATTTTAAGGCGGGTGAGCGCATCTGCCAGGGCTTGTGCCAAGGCCGCTGCACCGGCCTGATTGCGTTGCAACAGGTGATAGGCCATGCGCTGGGCGGACTTCGGGCCCACGCCTGGCAGTACACGCAAGGCAGCGATCAGTTGGTCGAGCGACGAGGGAGTCTTCATCAGGAGGGGATGCGGTGCAAGTAGTTGCCGGGCTGGGTATTGCTCTGCCCGGCAGGCTGGGCGGAAGTCAGAAAGGCAGTTTCATGCCGGCTGGCAGATTCATACCCGCCGTAAAGCCTGCCATCTTTTCCTTGGAAACCTCTTCTGCCTTGCGTAGTGCATCGTTGAACGCAGCAGCGATCAGGTCTTCCAGCATGTCTTTGTCGTCCGCCAGCAGGCTGGGGTCGATATTCACACGCCTGACAGTGTGCTGACAGTTCATCACGACTTTGACGAGGCCGGAGCCGGACTGGCCCTCGACATCGACATTGGCGAGATCATCCTGCGCCTTTTTCATGTTTTCCTGCATTTGCTGGGCCTGTTTCATCAGGTTTCCCAGCGCGCCTTTATTGAACATGGTGGCTCCTTGAAGCAAATAGAGGGTGTGGATCAGGCCGATTGGGGCCGGGGTTGTATCGAGTCCGGTAGCACATGCGCATCGAACTCGGTGATTAATTGCTGCACGATCGGGTCACGATTGATGGCATCAACCGCATCCGCATGCTGCGCCTGTCGTTCGCGCTGCTGCAAAGCCGCTGGCACCGCAGCTTCATTGCCGCCAACCGTGACCGAGACGCGGATGCTCTGACCCAGGTGGGTGCTCAATGCCTGCGCTAGTTTGTCGCGATAGTCGGGCCCGGCGACGACTTTATGGGCATCTGGTACGGCGAGTGTGAAATGCCCATCCGCATGGTGATCAAGCTGTGCGTGCTGCGCCAGCATGCCCGCAAAGCCGCCCAGCTTGAGCTGGGCAACCAGTGCGGGCCAGTCGCCATCGAAAGCTACGGGCACTGGGGTGCTTGGCTCTTGCCGCTGCGTGGACGGCTCGACCTCGTCAGGCGCAATGGGCTGTGATGGAGGCGGCGCTAGCGGTAAAGCAGGGGCGGGGGGGGCAGCATCTGCAGGGATCGCCACTGCACTGGCCGGTGCACCTGCCTGGAATGCGACTTCCAGACGCTGTGTGGGCGTGAAGGCCAGCATGCGCAGCAGTGTCATGCTCAAACCGGCAAACTCGTCGGGTGCCAACGCCAGATCACGCCGACCATGCAGGGCGATCTGATAATAAAGCTGGACTGCCTCGGGCGTCAGGCGAGCGGCCAGTCCAACAAGCTTCTCGTGGTGAGGGTGATCTGCCGCCACCGAACCGGGCACCGTTTGCAGCAGGGCCAGCTGATGCAGAATGGTAGCCATGGCCTGCAATGCCGCTTCGCTGCCAACGCCGCGTTCAGCAAGTTGTGCGGCTGCAGCCATCATGGCGGCGCCGTCGCGGCTGGCAAGGCAGTCCAGCAAGGCGTATAGACAGGACTGATCGACAGCGCCCAGCATGGCGCGGACGCCGGCTTCTTCCACTTTGCCGCTGCCATAGGCAATGGCCTGATCAAGCAAGGACAGCGCGTCCCGCATGCTCCCCGCAGCAGCATGCCCCAGCAATGACAGCGCTGCGGATTCGTAGGGAATCTGCTCGATATTCAGTATGTGCTGAAGATGCGTGGTTACCTGCTGCGGCAGCATCTGCCGTAGCGAGAACTGCAGGCAGCGTGACAGGACCGTAACCGGTACCTTCTGTGGGTCTGTCGTCGCCAGAATGAACTTCACATGACCAGGTGGCTCCTCCAGTGTCTTCAGCATCGCGTTGAAGGCACTCTTGGACAGCATATGCACTTCATCGATGATGTAAACCTTGAAGCGCCCCTGGGTTGGCGCGTACTGCGCGTTATCCAGCACCTCGCGGATATTGTCGATGCCGGTATTGGATGCCGCATCGATTTCCAGCAGGTCCACAAAGCGCCCCGCATCAATCTGCCGGCAGGCATCGCACTGGCCGCACGGTTCGGCGGTAAGGCCGGTTTCACAATTGAGCGACTTGGCCAGAATACGGGCGATGGTGGTCTTGCCCACGCCGCGTGTGCCCGTAAGCAGATAAGCGTGATGCAGACGCTGACTCTGCAGGGCATTGCTCAATGCCCGTATGACGTGCTCCTGCCCAACCAGTGTGGCGAAAGATTTGGGCCGCCATTTGCGTGCGAGGACTTGATAGCTCATGGCGGCGATTCTAGCAGATGCCCGTAAAGCTACCGATTCGGCAGCAGATCGCGCAATCAATCCGTAATTGCATATATAAGTTTAGTGCTCGGCGAATCGTGCTGATTTCGGAATGCGGGTGCGGTATTGATGCGTGCAGACTCGTGGATGAATTCACGTCACTGCGTTGAATGCTGCGCCATACGCAGAAACATTCTGGCTGTGCTGATTGAAAATCAAGCACTTACGTATTTGGTGTAAAAATCTTGCTGAGAGGGTGTTGACGGTTGTTGGGGTGGTGCGTATAGTTCGCATCTCTGCTGCTGATGCAGACGAAAACGAAGCGAAACAGACGATGTTAGCT